>CAXYUI010000007.1:0-18786 GCA_964291975.1 uncultured Formivibrio sp.
CATGCCGGCCAAGAAGAACCCCAACAGCAGACTGATCCGCGCCATACTTTCCCCACCCAGAAACAAACAGAAACATTCATGAAAGGATTGTAAAAACCGCCACATCACACCGCAATGCAACAAGTGCCCATACTGTCTCTTTTAGCCCGATCCCGCATCATCGGCAGTCCGTTCCAGCTGTCGCATCACTACAATCTTCACATCCGGCAAGTGCCGAAAATGCAAGCAACCATTCCAAGGAGGAGCGCCATCATGGCCAAAGGTAATCAGATCCAGTTGCAGTTCGAGAGTTACACCGACTCGGTGACCGGCGCGAAAGTCACCCGGCTGACCCCGACCGATGTCACCTGTCACCGCAATTACTTCTACCAGAAGTGTTTCACCAACGACGGCAACAAACTGCTGTTCGGCGGCTGGTTCGACAATGACTGGAACTGCTATCTGCTCGACCTGCAAACCCAAGTGGCGACCCAGCTCACTGAAGGCTCGGGCGACAACACCTTTGGCTGCTTCCTCTCGCCTGATGACGTCTATCTCTACTACGTGAAGAACGAGCGCGAACTGCGCCGCGTGAAGCTCGATGACTTGTCCGAACAGGTGATCTACACCGTGCCGGATGAGTGGAAAGGCTATGGCACTTGGGTGGCGAATTCCGCCTGCACCAAGATGGTCGGCATTGAAATGTTCGACGCGGACTACATTCCGTTGACCGACTGGACCAAGTTCGGCGAGCAGTTCAACAAGTCGCCGCGCAGCCGCCTGATCAGCATCGACATCGAAAGCGGCCAGCGCTCAGTGCTGCTCGACGAGCACTGCTGGATGGGCCACCCGATCTATCGCCCGTTTGACGACAACACCGTCGCTTTCTGCCACGAAGGCCCGCTCGACCTTGTCGATGTGCGCATGTGGCTGGTCAACGAAGACGGTACGAACAAGCGCAAATTCCGCGAGCGCACACCGGAAGTCAAAGGCAGCACGCATGAATTCTGGGCGCCGGATGGCTCGAAGATGATTTATGTGACTTATATGAACGACGGCAGCCGCTGGATTTGCACCGCCGATCCAGTCACGCTGGTCAACGAAGACCTGATGGCGATGCCGCCGTGCTCGCACATGATGAGCAACCACGCCGGTGACAAGCTGGTGGCCGACGGCATGGGCAAGCCGATTGATCTGAGCGACAACTCGGCCGGCGCCGACAGCGACAGCAATCCGTACATCTACTTCTTCGACCTGAAAACCAAGGAAGCGCGCAAGGTCTGCACGCACAACACCAGCTGGGCCGTGTACCGCGACAACCGTCAGGTGACGCACCCGCATCCGTCGTTTACGCCGGATGAACAGCATGTGCTCTATACGTCCGACTTTGAAGGCGAGCCGGCGATCTACATCGCGGAAATTCCGGCGGCCTGATCGGGCAGCCAGCGCAGCAAGGCTTGGGTCAACGCCGGTAGGGTCAAGGGTTTGGCCAGATGATCGTTCATGCCCACCTTGCTGCATTGCAATCGATCTTCCACCATCGCATTGGCGGTGAGCGCGATCACTGGAATATCGTGACGTCGCACAGCAGACGCCGGATCTCTGATCCGGCGTGTTGCTTCCAGGCCATCCATTTCTGGCATCTGGACATCCATCAGCACTAGATCAAACTCGTCTTTTTCCAGTGCAGCCAACGCTTCGCGCCCGTTTTCCACGGTCACCACGTCAACACCCAATTTGACCAGCATGGCCAGTGCGATCTTGCGATTAAGCGGATTGTCTTCGGCCACAAGCACGCGCGCCGCGCGCCGTTCCTGACTGATTCGCGACTCGGGGATGTCTTGTTGCGTTGACTGACACAACCCCAAATGAACGGTGAAACAAAATTCGGAACCTTGCCCCTCTTCACTTTCGACCGTCATTTCTCCGCCCATCAACGCAACGAGCTGCTGAGAAATGGCCAGCCCCAAGCCTGTGCCGCCATATTTGCGCGTGGTCGAAGGATCAAGCTGCGAGAAACTGTGAAATAGCTCCGCCCGGCGCTCGGCAGGAATGCCAATCCCCGTGTCTTTAACACAGCAACGCAAGCACGCCATGCGCGCATCTTGCCAAAGCAGCGCAACCCGAACGCGCACTTGGCCCTGTTCGGTAAATTTGATGGCATTGCTGATGAGGTTGGTCAGAATTTGGCGCAAACGCCCAGGATCACCACACAAAGAGGTCGGCACATCGACATCGACTTCGCCATGCAGTTGCAAACCTTTTTCTTGCGCCTTGTGGGCAAACACCGCAAAACAGTCATCAAGTACGGCTTTGAACGAGAAATTGACGTTTTCAAATTCGAGCTTACCCGCTTCGATCTTCGAAAAATCGAGAATGTCATTGATGACGCCCAGCAAAGATTCGGCGCTGGATTGAATAATGCACGCCGCCTGCCGCTGCTCGTCAGAAAGTTCGGTATCCAGCAAGAGCGAGGTCATGCCGATCACGCCATTCATGGGGGTGCGGATTTCATGGCTCATATTGGCCAAAAACACGCTCTTGGCCACATTGGCCGCCTCGGCGCGCATACGTGCTTGTCGCAACGTTTCTTCATGCTCACGCAAGCGCGTCACATCCTGGATCACACCCAGATAACCCAGCAACACGCCGTCATCGCGCAGCATTGAGGTGACATTGAGCACGCCGGTAAAATGACTGCCATCTTGGCGCAGGAAAGTCCACTGATCGGATTCGGCTGCGGCATTTTGCGCAGATAAAACAAACACTTCAACGCCAGTCAGCACCCGCCCAAGCTGAGATTCCAACGCGGCCGTCCGCCTTGCGACCTCTGCGGCATCATGAATCAGCAGCGGCGTTTTCTGCCCGATCATTTCGGCCGCGGTATACCCGAATAAAGCTTCTGCACCACGATTAAACACTGTGATCGTGCCATTCAGATCGGTCGCCACAATCGCAATCCCGGTGGCGGCGTCAAGCACGCACGTCAGCAGCGAAGAGGTCTGCCGCAAAGCCTGCTCGGCTTCCATCTGCGCCGTCATGTCGAGCAAATAACCGCGCACCCCGCACAACTGGCCTTCATCATTGCGCACAGCCACCGAGAAATCATAAATGTGGCGATAACGGCCGTCCGCATGGAGCACCCGATAATGCTGCTCCCAGGTATTTGCCCGTTCAATCACATGCCGCCGCACTTCCGCTTCAACTTGCAAGAGATCGTCAGCGTGCAGCATCCAGGCAAACTTTCCGCCGACGATTTGTTCGACCGGATACCCGAATACCGATTCAACATTGGCCGACACATAATCAACCGGCCAGCCTTCGCCGATTCCCCACGAAAACACCACGACCGGGCCACCCACAAAGAGATTGCGCTCATGGCGTAAAGCTTCTTCGATGCGCTTAATTTCAGAAATATCAATATGCGTGCCCGCCATCCATTCCGGTTCCCCTGTCGGACTGCGACTAATCAGCCGACCGCGATCCAGCACCCAAACCCAGTGACCATCCTTATGGCGCATCCGCGCTTCCCATTCGTAATAATCGAGTTCACCGGCAAAATGCCGACGCAACAAATCGCGGGATTGAGCCAGATCATCCGGATGCGCCAGCGAGGTCCAGGTTTCAATCGTGATCGCCCCCAGCTCTTCGCACGTATAGCCAATGATGTCTGCCCAAGAGGCATTGATCCGCACTTCGCCGGTTTGCACATTCCATTCCCAGGTTCCGGCATGCGTACCTTCCAGAATATGGCTCAGGCGCTGACGCTGACTCACCAGCGCCAGCTTATCAAGACCGCTCTCGGTGACATCGAAGCGAATCGACACATAGCGCTCCACCGCGCCATCGCGATCCAGAATCGGCGCAATCAGGCAATCAAGCCAGTACAACTGGCCATCGCGACGGCGGTTGCACACCAAACCACGCCAAGGCTGACCGGCAGTAATGGTCGCCCACATCCCTGACCAAAAGGCCGCATCATGCGTTCCTGAAGAAAGAATTCGATGATCCTGACCAATCAGCGCCTCGCGGCGGTAGCCGCTCACCGTACAGAATGCTTCATTGACTTCGGTGATCCGCCCATCCCGATCGGCAATCGAAACAATCGCATATTGCTGAATGGTTTGCAGCAAACAACGATTGGCGCGAGCAGCTTCATCAGCCAAGGCTTGCGCCGCTTCGTGATCGGCACGCATCGTGCGCGCCAGACTGAGCGCCTGCCCGCGCGCGCGCGCCAAGAGATAAACCAATTCGCCCAGCAAGAGACTGATTAAAACACCCGCCAACATCAATCCCACGACGCTACGCCGGCCATCCTGAGCCACAAAACGGGGGCTGGGCCACAATGCCAGCGTTAGCGAATGATCGCCAATGCGCAGTAGCCGGGTAAATCCCGGCTCACGGGTCAGGGTTTCACTCGTCAACCCAGATAGATGAAGCAACTTGGCACGATCCGCGGTATTGCCATCAAAAAGCGCAAAATCCAGCATCTGATCTGCTTCTTCAGCTAAACCGGCCAAGAGGGTGTCCAGCATGACGGGCGCGCAGATCCACCCTTGCAGTTGCGACTGGCGTGCGCGCGTTTCGATCGGATCCACGCCTTGCGGATACACAGGCCAATACAGCAGCACTGCGCGCATCGAAACGCCGTTTTCCGACAAGATCAAGGGATTGCCCAGTACCGCCTGCCCAGTACGCATCGCACGTTCAAGCGCAACTTTCTGCAGCGCATCGGCTGCGAGATTCCAACCCAGCATGGCTCGATTGCGATCCAGCGGCGCGATATAGCGCAGTACAAATAATTCCGCTCCAGCACCTACATCGGCAACCTTAAAATCAGTGACGCCTGCGGCGTGCTCCGCCGCAATAAAAGTAGAAAGACGATCACGCGGAATGCGCGCGATCAAACCAATGCCTCGCACGCCAGGAATTTCTGCGGAAAAATCACGGGTCGTCACAAAACGCCGAAACTCTTGTCCAGTGACCATTTCACTTGAGGCATGAAAACTGCCGACGCTACGCAAACCGGCTTCCAGCCTGCGAAAATGCTGCAAAATTTTGGCTTCGATCCGCCCAGATAATCGCTCAAGCTGTATCTGAGCATCTCGCTGCTGATGCGCATTCAGCCCATACGTTGCAAATGCAGTCAGCGACAATCCGGACAACAACACCACACCGGCCAGCACAGGTGCATGCCAGAACGATTTAGGCCTAGGGATAAATTCAGTCGACATGCAGCGTGGCCGAAAAAAACGGAATTCCACTATAGATTCGAACTGGACTCAATCGCGCGCGAGGATGGGTCTTGGCACGTGCAAAACAGCGCCTAACTCCACAAAAAAACCCGCCGAAGCGGGTTTCAGGCTGCTGACAAAGTCGACTGCATGCATTTTCAAGCCCTCGGCAAAGCCGAGGTCGAAACGTAACCTACTGATTGTGCAGCCTTATTGATTTATACCCACCCCTTCCGTCCCCTCCTTGAGGGGATACCCCGCTTCGCGGGTGGGGTTTGTCATCAATCTGAAACCCGCCGAAGCGGGTTTGTTTTAACGACTAATGAATCAAACGGCATCAATGCACTTGTTTACTGCCTTCAGGCAGGCCTTTTCCCGAAAAAATCTGCGCCAGATCGACCGCATCAAAGGTGTAACTTGCATTGCAAAATTCGCAGCCGACTTCAACCTGACCGCGTTCAGCCACGATGCTTTCGACTTCTTCTTGACCAATCATCTTCATCATGCCGGCTACCCGTTCATGCGAACAGGTGCAAGCAAAATGCGGGGTTTGCGGTTCAAAAACGCGGATCGCCTCGTCATGATAAAGGCGATACAGCACCTCTCGAGCCGGCAGGTTCAGTAATTCATCAACCGTCACCGTCTCAGCCAGGGTGGTGAGGTGCTCCCAAGCATTTTCATCCCCCTGCCCCGCCGGCATCTTTTGCACCAAAAGACCGGCCGCGCGCTCGTCGCCACACGCCAGCCACAGCCGCGTATCGAGCTGCTCCGAACGCTGCATGTAGTTTTCGATGATTTGCGCGACCGTTTCGCCCGGCTCAAAACCGACGATCCCTTGGTAGGTTTCACCTTCTGCCGGATCAAGGGTAATCACAAATTTGCCATGACCCAGCAATTCAGCCAGCGAGACATCGGCCACCTCGCCATCCCAGCGCGCCGTCGCACGCAATGTCATATCACTGGTGCACTCCACCACGATCAGCTTTACTGCGCCGCTGCCGTGCAGCTGCATCACCAGCGTGCCGTCGAGCTTGATCGTCGCGGTCAGCAAGGCGGCGGCCGACATCAGCTCACCAATCAGCTTTTGCAGCACCGGCGGATAAGGATGGCGTTCGAGCACATCCTTGAAAGTGGCGTCGAGCTGCACCAGCTCGCCACGCACCGGCGCGCCATCAAAAAGAAAACGTTCAACAACATCCTGCATTCATTTATTCCTTTTGCATGGGGGCGTACCGCCTCCCGATTCATTCAGCCAAATCAAGCGCATAGAGCGTCATGGGCAGGCTGGAATTCACATCAAATTTGCACCCGGCTTCCACCCCGGCGCGCGCAATCGCCTCCACGCTCGTCTTCGGACGGCCATACAGCGTATGCATGGCGCCCGTCGCAAAATCACGACCACTGCCAATGGCCCAAAAGCGTTCATATTCATAGACTTCGCGCAGCGAAAATACGCCAAAAATTCCGTATTGGTTGGCAATCAGCACGGTCATCTGGCTCGATTCATAAGGATCGTCGTCCTCTTCCTCCGGCTTCAGGAAAAAATCCTCCTTCAGCTTGGGATGCAGCTTGCGGAAGCTTTCGAAGATGGCGGGGCGGCTCGAAAAATCAAGGTTCTTGGTTTTTTTCAGTACGGACTGCAACACCAAATCGTGTGCAGCACTGCCGCAAATCGCAAAATAACTGCCATGTGATTCGAAAATTTTGTTCCAGGCGCGGTCATCCCCGGCGCCAAGACGCATATCACCAAAAGTCGAAAGACTATCGGCCGCGATTGCTACGCGACCATTCTTGCGAACCGCTACCACTGTAGTCATGCCACTCCCCTGATTGCTTCAATCAACCCCGCCAGTGCGCGCACTGTGGTTTGTTGGCGAACAGCCTGACGATCGCCAGAAAAATGTTGCAATTGCGCCCGAACCCCACAAGGTCCGGCCCAAGCCAACCATACGGTTCCTACGGGTTTTTCGATACTGCCGCCAGACGGCCCGGCCACTCCGCTTACGGCCACAGCCCAATCCGCACCCGACTCTCGCCTGGCCGCTTGCGCCATGGCGCACACCACGGCCTCACTGACCGCACCTTGCTCAAGCAGCAAAGATTCGGGAACGCCCAGCAGTTTCTGTTTGGCCTCATTGGCATAAGTCACAAAACCAAAACCAAACCAGGCCGAACTGCCCGCTACCTCAGTGATCGCCGCAGAAATCAATCCCCCTGTGCAAGATTCCGCAGTGGCAACCGTCTCATGGCGCGACCGCAATAACTCGCCCAGTGTTTGCGCCAACATGTCGCTCATTCGGTCTTTCCGATCAAAAAAATGATTTTACCGTAAGAAACAAGCTGTTGCGGAAGCAATCCCCGCCGCCACGCAATCAAACCGGCCTCAGCATGGCAATTCTTGTGCGCTGCACTAGCATGAAAGACAACTCTGGAAACCTGGGTGTCAATCTCATGAAAACAATCATGTTGGTGGATGATTCGACCACCGTGCTGCTTTCGATCTCGGCCATTTTGCAAAAAGCCGGCTATACGACACGCCAAGCCTCAAACGCTGAAGCGGGGCTCGAAGAGTTCAAAAAAGGATTCAAGCCCGACTTGCTCATCACCGATCTGCACATGCCTGGCATGAATGGCATCGAATTCATCAAGGAAGTCCGCAAGCTGCCCACGCACAAATTTATGCCCATTCTGTTTCTGACCACTGAATCGCAACAGGAAAAACGCATGGAAGCCAAGGCCGCCGGCGCATCAGGCTGGTTGGTCAAACCGGTGCAAGCGGACGCGCTCATCCAGACTCTGGGCATGGTTCTGCGCTAGGAGGCGATCATGACCCTAATTAAACCGGGCTCCCCGAAACGCGTACTGTTTTGCGCCACCGCCGCCAGTCTCATCATGATAGTGCTCGCGTTCGAGCACTGGCTTCAGCCGAACGACCTGTGCATGTCTCATTCGCCCTGGATCTGGATCAGCTGGTGGATCGTGCTCTACGCCTTTGTCCGGGGTATCAGCTACCTCGCCGCACGTTACAACATCTGGTCTCAGCCCGTTCAGGAGGACTTGAAAGAGGATTTGGTCAGCGCTCAGGTCAATATCAGTTCGGTGGTTCATGAATTACGCAGTTTGGGCAAAATCCGTGAGCTGATTCACGGCCATCTCATGCAGATCAATAGCGGTAGCGAAACGGAAACCACAGCCCTGATTGGAAGCTTGCGGCGCATGGATGAACAAAACCAGCTGCTGCAACAAGAAATCGGTGAAATCAGCCAAGCGACACGGGATATGGTCAATGCATGGGATGACCAACTCGATGGCAATCAACGCATGCTGGGTCGCTTCTGGAAATACGCCAATATGCGTGGCGAGATCAACCAGCGGCAACTTGATGCGGTCGCCAAGGTCACCGAAGACGCGCGCCAGCTTTCCGGCCTGACTGGCCTGATTCGAACCATCGCCAAAGAAACCAATATGTTGGCGCTCAATGCGGCCATTGAAGCCGCGCGCGCCGGTGAAGCGGGTCGGGGGTTCGCCATTGTGGCCGATGAGGTGCGCAAACTCTCGGAACAATCTGCGCGTGCCGTGCAGCAAATCGAGTCCGGCATCAACGAAGTCGCCAATTCGATCGAAGCGCAACTCGGCCAAAGCATCGATCGAGAACATGCCAGTCAAGAGCAAACCACACTAACCCAATTGGTAAACCAGATGGTTTCCATGGATAGCTCTCGCTCCGAAATGATTTCCCGCCTTAACAAGGTGGTTGAACAGATTGAAGCGCACAACCAGCAACAGAGTGGTCAATTCCTCGACATGATGTCCAACATCCAATTCCAGGACGTCATTCGTCAGCAAGTCGAGCTCGTCGATACAGCCATCGCCGAAATCATCACTGATCTGCAATCGCTCGCCGATCAACTCGAAGCCGGTGATGTTTCGGAAGAAGACCGCGTCCGGCTGCACGAACGGATCGAAGACCTGAATCGCCGTTACGTCATGGACAGCCAGCGCAAAGTCCACGCCAGCACAACGCAGGGTCGCGCGATCGATAAAGGCGGCAACGCCCCGGATATCGAGCTTTTCTAGGGAGCATGACGCATGGATCAACTGGTGCCTGAATATCCCCTTACCGGAAAACTGACCATTTATGAAGTGGCAGAAATGAAACCCGTACTGATGGCTTGGCTCGCACAAAGCGAAAGTCGACTGGAAATCGACCTGGCAGGCATCGATGAAATTGATAGCGCGGGGGTGCAGTTGCTGGCTCTACTGAAACAAGAAAGTCAGCATCATGGCAAGACATTGGGTTTGCATAACCATGCACAGCCGGTTCAGCGCATTTTTGTCCGCATGGGCGTCGTCAGTTTGTTTGGCGACCCTCTCGTTCTCACTGGGGAGAATTGCTGATGGACGCCCTGCAAGAAGCTTTTGTGATTGAAGCGCGTGAATTGATCGCCCAACTAGAGGACGGCTTGATGGCGCTGGAAAAAGCGCCGGATGATGAGTTGCTGCATGCCGTATTTCGCAGCGCACACACCCTCAAGGGCGCGGCTGCAACCGCCAATTGCGCCATGATCGCTGAATTCACCCACACGCTGGAAAACACCCTGGATGCATTGCGTCTGCACAACCGCCTACTCGAACCAGGTCTGATCGAAGCGCTGCTCGCCAGTGTCGATCACCTGCATGTCCTACTCGAAGAGTTCGCCAAAGGGCAGGAAATGTCATCCACCCAAAACAGCGACGCGGGCGCACGACTGTTGGCTCAGCTGGACAGCGCCGAAGAAAGCGCCACTTCCGCGATTCCGACTCCGGGTTGCAACAGCTGCTGGCATATTTCAGCGCGCTTCAATCGAGATCTGTATCGACAAGGGCAAGACCCACTTGCACTGCTAGAGGCTCTGGAGAAAATCGGCCGGATCGAACAACTACAAACCCATTTCGAGCAATTTGACACCCTCGATCAAGCTGATCCGGAAGATTGTCTGTTTACTTTTGAAATTCGCTTCAATAGCCATGCCAGCAAGGAAGAAATCGAGCGGATCTTCTTGTTTTCTGTCGACGAAGGGCAATTGCATCTGATTCCGCCCCACGCCCAATCTGCAGAATATGTCGCACTGATTCAGTCCATGCCAGACAACCCAATGCGGCTTGGCGAAATGTTGCAGCAAGTCGGCGCGATTACTCAGGCCGAACTCGAAACCGCGCTCAATAGCAAAAAAGAAAATGAACGCATTGGCGCGGTTCTCATCGCCCAAGGCGCGGCTGAACCGGGAGTCATTGCCGCCGCCGTTGAGCAACAACAAACCGTCAAAGAACGCTTGGGTCGCGAAGCAAATTTGATCAAAGTACCGGCCGACAAACTCGACCATCTGATCAATCTGGTGGGCGAACTGGTCATCGCCAGCGCGGGTGCCAACATGATCGCCACCGCCTGCGCCCAGGCCGCGATCATGGAATCGCTGCAAGGCATGGGTCGGCTGACCGAAGCCATCCGCGATTCGGCCATGCAGCTCAGAATGGTGCCGATTGGCGAACTCTTTCACCGCTACCAACGCATCGTTCGCGATGCCGGCAAGAATCTGGGCAAGGAAATCGATCTGGCACTGGAAGGCACGGAAACCGAACTGGACAAATCGTTGGTCGAAAAGCTGGCCGACCCGCTCTTGCATCTGGTGCGCAATGCCGTCGATCACGGCATCGAATCGGCTGAGCAACGCGAAGCCTGTGGCAAACCCAGAGCCGGTCGAATCAAGCTTGCGGCGTGGCATGACTCTGGCAGCGTCTGGATCGAAATCGCTGACAACGGGCGCGGGCTTGATGAGGAAAAAATTCGCGCCAAAGCGATTGCGGCAGGGTTGATGGGGGAAGACGACCATCTTTCCGATCACGCGATCTACAACTTCATTTTTGAGCCGGGCTTTTCCACGGTGGATCAAGTCACCGCACTGTCTGGCCGCGGCGTCGGGATGGATGTGGTTCGACGCACGATCCAAAGCCTGCGCGGTGAAATCAGCATTCAAAGCCAAGCCGGACAAGGCGCAGCTTTTCGCATCCGCGTCCCCCTGACATTGGCCATCATTGATGGTTTTCTGCTGCGCGTCGGCGCGCATGGCTTTGTCGTACCGCTCGATTCAGTACTGGAATGCTTGGAATGGCGCGAGGAATTCACGATTCCCGGCAGCGATTGCTTCAAGCTGCGCGGCGAAGCACTGCCTTGCCTGCGACTGGCCAATCTGTTTGATCTCGATACCCCGCCCGCTAAGCGCGACAACGTGGTGGTGGTGCGTTCCGGCAATCAGCGACTTGGCCTGGTCGTCGACCAATTGGCCGGCCAATGCCAAACCGTCATCAAACCCTTGGGTGAACTGTTCCAACCGCTCAAGGGCATCGCCGGCTCAACCATTCTGGGGAATGGCGAAGTCGCACTCATCATCGACCTGCAAGGACTGCTCGAATTACAAACGCTCCGTGCCAGCGGCACGGCTCCACCCCGGCTCGCTCTGGACAATAACGCGCAGTTGACTCAATGACGTATCACTGGAGCACAAACATGAAACTCACTCTTGCCCAACGCCTGATGGCCATTATTCTGTGTGCAGTCACCGCACTCATCATTGTCGGCATCGTCGGCGTCTATCAAACCCGCTCGGTTAGTCAGAATCTCGATTACGTCAACAAGAAAACCGTGCCCAGTATGGTCTCGCTGGGTCAAACCCAAGCCCACTTCCTGCGGGTGCGCATACTCGCGCTGCAATTGGTCAGCTTGACCGATCCAGCACAAATCACCGCGCAAGGCGAAAAGATCAAAGAAGCACAGGACGCTCTAGAAAAAAGCTTGGCGCAGTATGAAAAAAACCTGCTGAAAGACGACAGTGACCGGCAAATGCTGGCTTCGGAGCGCGAAGCGATCGCCGCTTACGGACTGGCGCTCCAGAAATTCATCGGGCACGTTCGTACTCGCGAACTGGATAAAGCCATGCAAGTCAGCGTGGGGGAAGCCGGTCCTTTGTCGGTTAAATTTCAAAACGAGCTCTCGGCGCATACCGAATACAACCAGAAACTGGCAGAAGAATTGGAAAAGAACTCCAGTGAATCTGCATCACGCGGGATTGTTGTCAGCTGGATTTTGATTGTCTTGGGCACAGCCGTCACCGTCGGTTTTGGCATCATTTTGGCGCGCAGTGTGATGAAGCAACTCGGGGGAGAGCCAGATGCAGTGATGGTGGCAGCCAATGACATTGCGGCTGGCCGGCTCGATCAGGATCTGTCGGTCAAAAATGGCGATACAAGCAGTGTCATCGCCGCGATGCAAAGGGTCATTTTGACCGTGCGCACCATGAGCGCGGACGCCCAGCAATTGGTCGATGCCGCCTTGCGCGGCCAGCTTGATGTGCGCGCTGACACATCCCGCCATCAGGGCGACTTCCGCAAAATTATCGACGGCTTTAACCAGACGCTCGACGCCGTGATCGGGCCGCTCAATATGGCCGCTGACTATATGGCTCGCATCGCCGACGGCAATCTGCCACCCAAAATCACCGCGCAATACCAGGGTGATTTCAATCTCATCAAGAACAATCTCAACACCTGTATCGACAATGTTCAGGCGCTGGTTGACGACTCCATCATGCTCGCCGATGCCGCCGTTGCCGGTCAGCTCGATGTCCGTGCCGATGCCTCCCGCCACCAGGGCGATTTCCGCAAAATCGTGCAGGGCATCAATAACACGCTCGATGCCATTGTCGCGCCGCTGAATGAAGCGGTGGTGACCCTTTCCGCGCTGGAAGGCGGCGATCTGACCGAGCGTATGAGCGAAGGCTATCGCGGCAAACTTGCAGAGCTAGCTTCCGCGCTCAACAACAGCATGGAAAAACTTTCGACCACCATTCGCGAAGTCTCGGAAGCCACCCGCAATATCAGCGTGGCCGCCGGCGAAATCAGCTCGACTTCGCAAGGCTTGTCGCAAGCCGCCGCCGAGCAAGCGGCCAGCATGGAAGAAACCACCGCGACGGTTGAAGAAATTTCTTCATCCGTCGCACAGAACAGCCAAAACGCCAAAACCACGGACGGCATTTCCGCACAAGCTGCGCGCGACGCAGCTGAAGGTGGCGCAGCCGTCACCGCCACCGTGGGCGCGATGAAACAGATCGCCGGCAAGATCGGCATCATCGACGACATCGCTTATCAAACCAATCTATTGGCGCTCAATGCCGCCATTGAAGCGGCGCGCGCCGGCGAGCATGGCAAAGGCTTTGCCGTAGTCGCGGTCGAAGTGCGCAAACTGGCCGAACGCAGCCAGATCGCCGCGCAGGAAATCAGTGAGCTTGCGAGCAATAGCGTCGGACTGGCGGAAAAGGCCGGCAATCTGCTCACCCAAATGCTGCCCGGAATCAATGAAACGTCGAGTCTGGTGCAGAACATCGCCAGCGCCTCGGAAGAACAGACCATCGGTGTCAGTCAGATGAACACCGCCTTCCAGCAACTGAATGACGTCACCCAGCAAAATGCCAGCGCGTCGGAAGAATTGGCGGCCACCAGCGAGGAAATGAATGCTCAGGCGGATCGACTACGCGATCTGATGGACTTCTTTAATCTGGGCGAAACCGCCAGCCGTCGGGCACGCAGCA
The DNA here is from genome assembly GCA_964291975.1 of uncultured Formivibrio sp. Lineage (GTDB taxonomy): Bacteria > Pseudomonadota > Gammaproteobacteria > Burkholderiales > Chitinibacteraceae > CAXYUI01. Next base: position 13,835 of record CAXYUI010000007.1, read on the forward strand.
ACACAGCGCCGCGCGCCAGCCGCAGCGGCAACAGCGTGATTGCCGATGACAGCGATCTGTCACGCTTCTAGGAGACCAACATGGGAGAACTGCAAACTGTGGCGGTTTCAGCTGCACTGCAAGATTCCGGACTACCTTGGCTAACCTTTCAATTGGCCGGTGAAGCTTTTGCGCTGCCGATTCGGCAAGTCAAGGAAATCATCCAGTTTGGCGGCATCACCAGCATCCCATTGCCCCCACCTTATATCCGGGGGGTCATCAATCTGCGAGGCGCCGTGGTGCCGGTGCTCGACTTGGCGGTGCGCTTCGATAAACCGCCCGTTGAGGCTCGGCGGCAAACCTGCATTGTGATCGTCGAACTCGCCAGCGAAGAGCAACATCTGGATGTCGGACTCGTTGTAGATGCGGTTTCCGAAGTCATTGATATTCCCGCCGAAGCGATTGCACCGCCGCCCAAATTCGGCGCACGCATTCGGGTCGATTTTATGACCGGGATTGCGAACCTCGATCAGCACTTTGTGATCCTGCTTGATCTGGCTCGCATCCTCAACCTAGAAGAGCTTGCGAATGTCGCCCGCTTCGAACAAGCCGCCTGCCCCGCCAGCTAAACCCGCCGCACGCGGCGCTTATCAAGACCGGCGCTTCAAGTTGCCGCTGATTAGCTTGATGCCGGGCGCTTGCGATGTTTCGCGCGGTGAAATCGGCTTCACCACCGTACTTGGATCCTGCGTCGCGGCCTGTATTTGGGACGAGTTACGCGGCATTGGTGGCATGAATCATTTCCTGCTACCCGAAGGCGGTGATATTGACCCGACGCATTCCGGCTGGGCCAAGGCAGCACGCTATGGCGACCATGCCATGGAACTGCTGATTAACCAGGTTCTGGAACTGGGCGCGCGCCGCGAGAATCTGGCCGCCAAAGTCTTTGGCGGTGGCGCGGTCATCGCCAGCGTCAGCAGCCTGGTCGGTGAGCGCAATGCCGATTTTGTGCGCCGCTATCTCGACGTCGAAAACATCCCGATCTTGGCCGAGGATTTGGGCGGCACTCATCCGCGCCAGATTTATTTTTTCCCTGCCAGCGGCGAAGCCTTTGTTAAACGCTTGAAGAGCGCAGACCAGCAACTGATCCAACGCGAAATGAATTTCGCCCAAAAAATCCAGAAAGACGAGCCGCAGGGTTCGATTTTCCTGTTTTGACCTTCAAGGAAAGCGCCATGAAGCACAGTCTGAGCAAAACCATTCTGATTTGGTCGATGAGCGCGCTGGCGCTCATCATGCTGGGCGGCAGCCTGATCACCGCCTGGAAATTCGAATCCTTGCTGCTCGATAACGAACGCGTGCAGTTGCGCGCGCAGCTGGCTTTGATTCGTGGGCAGATCGAAACCTATGACGCCAGCCTGGCGCAAAGCGCCCAGACCATTAACAAACTATTCGCCGCCGAATTGAGCGCGCCACTGGCCTTGAACGGTCAAGCCAATAGCGATGGCAAAAACCTGCCAGCGCTACGCAGCGGCGGGCGACTACTCAATGGCGACACCGCAATCGTGGACGCCTTTACCGCACAAACCGGCGCCGTCGCAACCATCTTCGTGCGTGATGGCAACGATCTGGTGCGCATCGGCACTTCACTGAAAAAAGAAGACGGCCACCGCGCCAGCGGCACGGCACTGGATCGCACCCACCCTGCACACCGGCTCTTACTGGAGAAAACCGGCTTCACCGGCCGCGCCACACTATTTGGCCGCGAATATATGACCAGCTATCTGCCCCTGCAAGACGCCACAGGCCAAGTCATTGGCGCGGCCTTTATCGGCATCGACTTCACTACGGGTTTTCAGACCCTGCTGAAAAATCTGGCCGCGCTGAAAATCGGTGAATCGGGTCATGTCTGGATTGTCGATGGCAAAGCCGGCCCCAAGCAGGGCGAAGTGCTGCTGCATCCCAGCCTGCAAGGTCAGAATGCTAAAACGATCAAGGATGCCGAAGGAACCGCGTTCCTGACACAGGCACTGGAAAAACAGACTGGCAACAGCCGTTATGCGCTCAAAGACGGCGACGAAAACCACTGGCAGCAAGGCGTGTTTGATACCACGCCCGGTTGGGGGTGGTTGATTGGCGTCAGTAAGGATGAACATGAGTTGGGCGCGCTCGCCGATCTGAGCTTTCGCATGACCATGCTGCTGGCGGCAGTCGTCATTGTTCTACTGGGCGGGTTGCTGTTTGTAATCATGCGCCAATGCCTGACCCGGCCTTTGCAGGCAATCACCCTAGCGGCGCACCAGATGGCGCAAGGCCATTTTGATTTCCAGATTCCCGCACGCCAGCGCGATGACGAAATCAGCGCACTCTCTGCCGCCATTTGCTCCGTGCAAAACGCGATCCAGACCATGAGCGCGGACGCCCAACAACTGGTCGATGCCGCTTTACGCGGCCAGCTCGATGTCCGCGCCGATGCTTCCTGTCATCAGGGCGATTTCCGCAAAATCATCGACGGTTTCAACCAGACCCTCGACGCCGTGATCGGGCCACTCAATATCGCCGCTGATTACATGGCTCGCATCGCTGAAGGCAATCTACCCCCCCCTATCACCGCGCAATACCAAGGCGATTTCAACCTCATCAAAAACAACCTCAACACCTGCATCGACAATATTCAGGCGCTGGTCGACGATACCATCCTGCTCGCCGATGCCGCGGTCGCCGGTCAGCTCGATACCCGCGCCGAAGCCAGCCGCCATCAGGGCGATTTCCGCAAGATCGTGCAAGGCATCAATAACACACTCGATGCCATCGTCGCCCCGCTCAACGAGGCCGTCACCACGCTTTTGGCGCTGGAAGGTGGCGATTTGACTGAGCGTATGGGCAACCAATATCAGGGCAAGCTCGCTGAACTGGCTTCTGCGCTTAACAACAGCATGGAAAAGCTCTCCACTACCATCCGTGAAGTTTCGGAAGCCACCCGCAATATCAGCGTGGCGGCTGGCGAAATCAGCTCGACTTCGCAAGGCCTCTCGCAAGCCGCCGCCGAGCAGGCCGCCAGCATGGAAGAAACCACCGCCACCGTCGAAGAGATTTCTTCATCGGTCGCGCAAAACAGTCAGAACGCCAAGTCCACCGGCAGTATTTCCGCGCAGGCGGCGCGCGATGCCTCAGAAGGTGGGCATGCGGTGACCGCGACTGTCGGTGCGATGAAACAGATCGCCGGCAAGATCGGCATCATCGATGACATCGCTTATCAAACGAACTTGCTCGCGCTCAACGCGGCGATCGAAGCCGCGCGTGCTGGCGAACATGGCAAAGGCTTTGCGGTGGTTGCCGTGGAAGTGCGCAAGCTGGCCGAACGCAGCCAGATTGCTGCGCAAGAAATTAGCGAATTGGCAGGCAATAGCGTCGGTCTAGCGGAAAAAGCGGGCAACCTGCTCAATCAGATGCTGCCCGGCATCAACGAAACTTCGCGCCTGGTGCAGAACATCGCCAGCGCCTCGGAAGAACAGACCATCGGCGTGAGTCAGATGAACACTGCTTTCCAGCAACTGAATGACGTCACCCAGCAAAACGCCAGCGCGTCGGAAGAACTGGCCGCCACCAGCGAGGAAATGAATGCCCAAGCCGATCGACTGCGCGATTTAATGGAATTCTTCAACTTGGGAGGGACGAGCAGCCGTCGGGCACGCAGCAGTCCGCGCCCCAGCCGCAGCGGCAATAGCGTGATTGCCGACGATAGTGATCTAAAGCGCTTTTGAGCAAACATAAAAAAACCGGCGGAATCGCCGGTTTTTTCTTAATCCGCCAGCTTAAGGAAATGCTCGCGGTAGAACTTGAGCTCGTCGATGGATTCGTAAATATCCGCCAGCGCCTCGTGCTTGCCCGACTTCTTGAACTGTCCATAAACCGCTGGCTTCCAGCGCTTGCACAACTCTTTCAGCGTCGAAATATCCAGATTGCGGTAGTGGAGATAGTCTTCCAGCTTGGGCATGTACTTCACCAGGAAGCGGGGATCCTGATGGATCGAGTTGCCGCACAGAGGCGAAGCATTCTTGGGCACGTATTGGCTGATGAATTCGATCAGCTGCGCTTCGGCGGCTTCTTCCGAGAGCGTGGAGGCCTTGACCTTGTCGATCAGCCCGGACTTGCCGTGCGTGTTCTTGTTCCACTCGTCCATTGCGTCGAGCAGGCTGTCCGGCTGGTGCACGACGAGCACCGGGCCTTCGGCAATGACATTGAGCTGGCTGTCAGTCACGATCACCGCCATCTCGATGATGCGCTCCTTTTCCGGATCCAGGCCGGTCATCTCCAAGTCCATCCAGATGAGGTGGTTCTGGTCTTGTGGCATACTCGCTCCTTTATTCAAAACCACATTCTAAAGCACAATGAGCGCGAGCCAGTTCACCATCCTGTTCCTGTTTGCCCTGATGACCAGCACGCTGCTGCAACTGTGGCTCGCCGCGCGCCAGATCAACCATGTGTTGCGCCATCGCGCCGCCGTCCCCGCCGAGTTTGCCGAGGCGATCACGCTGGAAGCCCACCAGAAAGCCGCTGACTACACGGTGACCAAGGTGCGCTTTGGTATGGTGGTTGGCCTCTTTGAAGCCGCACTGCTGGCGGCCTTCACCGTGGGCGGCGGGATCGAATGGATTCTGCACATCACCGCGCCGTGGTTTACGTCCGAAATCGCGCAAGGACTGGCGCTGATCGTTTGCTTCACGCTGCTTAACAGCATTCTGACCCTGCCGTTCTCGATCTATTCGACGTTTGGCATTGAAGCCAAATTCGGTTTCAACAACACCACCGTCAAACTCTTCGTCATGGACCTGATCAAATCGACCCTCCTGGGCGCGGCGATCGGTCTGCCGATTCTTGCGGTCGTGCTCTGGCTGATGGGCCGCATGGGGGATAACTGGTGGCTGTGGGTCTGGTGCTTCTGGGTTGGTTTTTCGCTGCTTCTGATGTGG
>CAXYUI010000008.1:0-17813 GCA_964291975.1 uncultured Formivibrio sp.
CCAGAATCCGGTCGGTTTTGGCGTCTGCCAGCATCTTCACATAACCGCCGACTTCGCCCAGACCCAGCGCGCGCCCGTTCGGGCTGAACGGGAACTGCCCCTTCTTGTAGGCGATGCCTTCGGCCTTGAGCGCCTGTTCGGTCTTGCCGACCCAAGCCATTTCCGGGCTGGTGTAGATCACCCACGGGATCACGCCAAAATCGAGTTGCGGGCGCTGGCCGGCAATGCGCTCAGCCACCGCGACGCCCTCTTCGCTCGCCTTGTGCGCCAGCATCGGCCCGCGCACCACGTCGCCAATCGCCCAAATATTAGGCAGATTGGCGCGACAATCCGCATCAACTTCAACAAAACCGCGCTCGTCGAGCTTGAGGCCAACTTCATCGGCAGCCAGACCCGCCGTATTCGGAATCCGGCCAATCGCCACGATCAATTTGTCAAAGGTCTCATCGTGCTCGCCACCTGCGGCGTCGGTCCAGTGCACTTTTACGCTGGCTTTGCCGGGCTTGATCGCGCCGATCTTGACGCTGGTATTGATCTTCAAGCCCAGATCGCGGGTGAAAATCCGGTTGGCTTCGCGCGCAACCGCCTCGTCGGCAGCCAGCAGAAAGCCCGGCGCGGCTTCCAGAATCGTCACATCCGAACCCAAGCGCTTCCAGACCGAGCCCATTTCCAGACCGATCACGCCCGCGCCGATGACGCCGAGTTTCTTGGGGACTGCGGAAATCGACAGCGCGCCTTCGTTATCCAGAATCAGCTTGTTGTCGCAAGGCAGATCGGGCAAGTTGCGCGGCTTGGAGCCGGTCGCAATGATGATATGCGTCGCTTCAACCACTTCGCGCCGCTCGCCATCGAGCACTTCCACCTGCCAGCGCTCGCCGGCGCGGCCGATGATTTTGCCACGACCATGCAGGCTCGCCACCTTGTTTTTCTTGAAGAGATAAGCAATGCCTTGCGTGAGCTTGCCGACGATGCTGTCCTTGCGCTCCAGCATCTTTTTCACATCGAACTTCATGCCGGAAACGGTAATGCCGTGCTCGGAAAACTTGTGCTCAATCCGCTCGACGTTTTCGGAGGATTCGAGCAAGGCTTTCGAGGGAATACAGCCCACATTGAGGCAAGTGCCGCCAAGGCTGGGTTCGCCGGCCTTGTTTTTGAAATCATCCACGCAAGCCGTATTGAAACCGAGCTGCGCCGCGCGAATCGCCGCCACATAACCGCCGGGACCGGCGCCAATCACGAGTACATCGAATTGCTGGGACATGGAATGAAACCTTGTGAGGCGTAAGGCGTGAGGAGTGAGGTGCACCACCCGCCTTGTTATTCATCCGGGCTGGTTCGGGGCGAAACACCTCACCCCTCACACCTCACCCATCACATCACTACAAATCAAGAATCAAGCGGGTCGGGTCTTCGATCGCTTCCTTGATCGCCACCAGACTCTGCACGGCTTCGCGGCCGTCGATGATGCGGTGATCGTAGGATTGCGCCAGATACATCATCGGACGGATCACGATCTGGCCGTCTTCCACCACCGGGCGATCCTTAGTGGCGTGCATGCCCAGAATCGCGGCTTGCGGCGGGTTGATGATCGGGGTCGACATCATCGAACCGAAAACACCGCCGTTCGAGATCGTATAAGTGCCGCCGGTGAGCTCTTCTACGCCAAGCTTGCCTTCCTGCGCGCGCTTGCCAAAGTCAGCAATCTGCTTTTCGATGTCCGCCAGGCTCAATAAATCCGCATTGCGGATGATCGGCACCACCAGCCCGCGCGGGCTGCCGACCGCCACGCCGATGTCGTAATAACCGTGGTAAACAATGGCGCTGCCATCGATGGAAGCGTTCAGCACCGGGAATTTGCGCAGGGCATGGACGGCGGCTTTGACGAAGAAACCCATAAAGCCAAGCTTGACGCCGTGTTCCTTTTCAAACTTGTCCTTATACCTATTGCGCAAGTCCATCAGCGGCTTCATGTTGACCTCGTTGAAGGTCGTCAGGATCGCGTTTTCGGCTTGTGATTGCAGCAGGCGTTCGGCCACGCGCTGGCGCAGACGACTCATCGGCACGCGCTGTTCCGGACGCGCGCCCGCAGGCACTGGCGCGGCGGTGGCAACAGGCGCCGCCACAGGCTTGGCCAAGTGATTGACCACATCTTCCTTGAGCACTCGGCCACCTCGGCCCGTGCCTTCAATGTCGTCGACATTGACGCCGGCTTCGGCCGCCAGCTTTTTGGCTGCCGGCAAAGCCACATGACCATGCGTAACCTCAGCGGCAACGACGGACGCTGCGACAGGCGCGGCTTCTGCCACCACACCGGCTTGAGCCGTGGTGTCGATGGTGGCAATGATGTCCTGACTGGTGACGGTATCGCCAGCCTGACGGTTGATCGCCACCAGCACGCCGGCCTGCGGCGCGGGGATTTCCAGCACCACCTTGTCGGTTTCGATGTCGATCAGGTTTTCATCGCGCGCGACGGCTTCGCCGACTTGTTTTTTCCAGGCCAGCAAGGTGGCTTCGGAAACCGATTCCGGCAATTGCGGCACTTTGACTTCAATAATCATCGGGGCTCTCCAGTGTTCTCGGTATTTACAGGGTCAGCGCGGCGTCGACAAAAGCTTTGAGTTGCGCGGTGTGTTTGCTCATATAACCCACAGCCGGCGAAGCCGACGATGGCCGCCCGGCATACAGCAGCGTCTGCTTGGGCAACATACAGTTTTCCAGGCGATGACGGATCTGATTCCAAGCGCCTTGATTCTTGGGCTCTTCCTGTACCCACATCAGCTCGGGGGCATTGGGGTAGCGCGCTACTTCAGCCAACAAATCCTCAGTCGGGGAAGGAAAAAGCTGCTCAACGCGCACGATGGCGATGTCCTTGATCTCGCGCTCAGCCCTTGCTGCGGCAATGTCGTAATACACTTGACCAGCGCACACCAGCACGCGCTTGACCTTTTTGGCGTCGGGCGAGCGCGGATCGGCGATCACGGTACGGAATGCGCCATCGGTGATTTGCGCAATCGGACTCATCGAATCCTTAAAGCGCAAGAGCTTCTTGCTCATGATGATGACCAGCGGTTTACGCACCGGGCGCGTCATTTGCCGGCGCAAGACATGGAACATCTGCGCGGCTTCGGACATCATCACCACCTGGATATTGTGCTCGGCGCACAGTTGCAAATAGCGTTCGACCCGCGCCGATGAGTGCTCCGGGCCTTGGCCGTCATAACCGTGCGGCAGCATCATCACCAGACCGCACAGTCGCCCCCACTTGGTTTCACCGGAGGTGATGAACTGGTCGATCACCACCTGCGCGCCATTGGCAAAATCGCCAAACTGCGCTTCCCAGATCACCAGCTCGTCCGGCGCGGAAGTCGCGTAGCCGTATTCGAAAGCCAGCACGGCTTCTTCGTTCAGGATCGAATCGATCACCAGGAAATGCGCCTGGTTGTCCGACAGATGCTGCAAAGGCACATACGCGCCCTGATCCCACTTTTCGCGATTTTGGTCATGCAGTACGGCGTGGCGGTGGGTAAACGTGCCGCGACCGGAATCCTCGCCGGAAATGCGGATCGGATAGCCTTCGGTCAAGAGCGTGGCATAAGCCAGATGTTCGGCCATGCCCCAGTCCACCGGCAGATTACCGCGCACCATTTCGCGCCGGTCGTTGACAACTTTTTCCACGGTCGAGCGCAGCTTGAAGCCTTCTGGCACCGAAGTGAACTTGTCAGCAAGCCGGATCAGATCAGCTTGCGGCACGGCGGTATTGGCCGGATGACGCCAGTGCGTACCCATAAAACGCGAAAAATCATTGGCATACATGCGCCGATAATCGGTCAGCGTGGTCTGCTCGACATGCTCGCCACGATCCAGCGCGGCGCGGTAAGCATCAATCATCATGTCCGCTTCCGATTGGCTGACCACGCCTTCTTTAATCAGCTTTTCGGCATAACGCGCCCGCACGCCCGGATGATCGGCAATTTTCTTGTACATCATCGGCTGGGTCAGGAAAGGATCGTCCGCCTCGTTGTGACCATGACGACGGAAACAGACGATATCAACCACCACATCTTTGCGATGCGCCATGCGGTATTCAAGCGCGCATTGCAAGGCAAGACAGACCGCTTCCGGATCGTCGCCATTCACATGGATGATCGGCGCTTCGATCATCTTGGCGATGTCAGTGCAATAGGTAGTCGAACGCGCATCGCGCAGATCGGACGTGGTAAAGCCGATCTGGTTGTTGATCACCAGATGCACCGTGCCGCCGGTGCGGTAACCGCGCGCTTGCGAGAGGTTGAACGTGCCTTGATTGGTGCCCAGGCCGATAAAAGCCGCGTCACCATGCACCAGCACCGCCATCACTTCATCGCCATTGCGATCGCCGCGCCGCTGCTGGCGCGCGCGCACTGAACCTTGCACCACCGGGTTGACGATTTCGAGGTGGGACGGATTAAACGCCAGATTCAGGTGAATCGGGCCGTCGTCGGTCGCAATGTCCGACGAGAAACCCATGTGGTATTTCACGTCGCCAGACGCCAAATTGGACGCAGCGCGGCCTTCGAATTCGCTAAAGAGATCGCGCGGCAATTTGCCCAGGATGTTCACGAGCATATTGAGCCGCCCGCGGTGCGCCATACCGATCACCAGCTCCTGCAAGCCGGCTGCCGCAGCTGCATGCACCAGATAATCAACCCCGGCAATCATCGCGTCGCCCCCTTCGAGCGAGAAGCGCTTCTGGCCGACGTATTTCTTGTGCAGGTATTGTTCCAGGGTTTCAGCAGCCGTGACCTGCTTAAGGATGCGTTTCTTTTGCGCCAGCGTGAAATCAGGTTGCGAGCGGCGACTTTCAAACCAATCTTGCATCCATTGACGCAATTGGTAATTGGTCAGATGGGTGTATTCCAGCCCGGTATGGCCGCAGTAAGTTTCCTTGAGGAAATTGACCACCTCGGCCACCGAAGCCTCGGGCATATTGGTGATATTGGTGCCATAGCGCACAGCCATATCGGCATCGTCAAAACCGTAGGTTTTGGGATCGAGTTCAGGCAGATAAGCGTGATCCATGCGTTGCAACGGGTCGAGCTTGGCCTGACGGCTACCCAAAATCCGGTAGGCCGCGATCATGCGCAGCAAATCCACTTGCTTGCGCGCGGCCTCGGGCGCGGCGGCGGCATTGCCCTCTTTCATGCGCGGCTGCTTGGCCAATTGACGGAAGGATTCTTCAATTGGCGCGCGTGGAATATCGCGTCCTGCAAAGCCCGGGGCTTGTTGCAGGCTATCAAAATAGGCTTTCCACTCCGGCGAAATCGCACTTGGATTGCTTAGATATTGCTCGTACAGATCCTCGACAAACGGCGCATTGCCGCCAAAGAGGTGGGTGTTCTCCAGTAGATCTTTCATTTTTTTCGCCCCTCGCACTCGATTGGCTGTTTCTTATCGGCACAAAAAAAGCGCAGCCAGATAATCTGGCTACGCCGTTTTCTTATTTTCTAGCATCCAGAGGCACGTAATCGCGTCGTTCAGCGCCGGTGTAAAGCTGGCGCGGACGGCCGATCTTCTGATTGGGGTCAGAGATCATTTCGTTCCAGTGGCTGATCCAGCCCACCATGCGCGCCATGGCGAAGATCGCGGTAAACATCTTGACCGGGATGCCCAGCGCGGACAGCACAATGCCGGAATAGAAGTCGACGTTCGGGTAGAGTTTGCGCTCGATGAAGTACGGGTCTTCCAGCGCGATTTTTTCCAGCTGCATGGCGAGCTTGAATTGCGGATCGTTTTCCAGACCGAGTTCGGTCAGCACTTCATAGCAAGTGCGGCGCATGATCGAAGCGCGCGGATCCATGTTCTTGTAAACACGGTGACCAAAGCCCATCAGCTTGTGGGTCTTGGCCTTCACGCCTTCCATGAAAGCCGGCACGTTATCGACCGAGCCGATTTCGTCGAGCATGGCCAAGACGGCTTCATTGGCGCCGCCGTGCGCCGGGCCCCACAGACAAGCAATACCGGCAGCTGCACAGGCAAAAGGATTGGCGCCCGACGAACCCGCCAAACGCACAGTCGAAGTCGAAGCATTCTGTTCGTGATCGGCATGCAAAATCAGGATGCGGTCGAGCGCACGCACCAGCACGGGATTGGGCTCATATTCCTCGCACGGCGTGGCGAACATCATGCGCAAGAAATTGGCCGAATACGACAAATCATTGCGCGGATAAACGAAAGGCAAGCCGTTCGAGTAGCGGTAACACATGGCCGCAATGGTCGGCATTTTGGACAAGAGACGATAAATCGCCACGCGACGATCGTCTTCTTTGCTGTAATCCATGCTGTCCTGATAGAAAGCCGACAGCGCGCCGGTCACGCCAACCATCATCGCCATCGGGTGAGCATCACGACGGAAGCCATTGAAAAAGCGCGACAATTGCTCATGCACCATGGTGTGACGGGTAATACGGGTCACAAATTCCGTTTTCTGCTCAGCCGTGGGCAACTCGCCATACACCAAGAGATAACAGGTTTCGAGATAATCGGATTCTTCGGCCAATTGCTCGATCGGATAACCACGGTAATAGAGCTGACCCAGATCGCCGTCGATAAAGGTAATTTTCGATTCACAGCTGGCGGTCGCCAAAAAGCCGGGGTCAAAAGTAAACATGCCGGTTTTAGAGAAGGTGCGGATATCCACCACATCCGGTCCCAGCGTGCCAGGCAATACCGGCAATTCAACCGAGGACTGCCCATCGTGATAAGTCAGGGTAACTTTGCGGGTATTTTCCATTTACAGCTCCATTGATTGAGTTTGGCGAATGCGCTCGATCATTGGGATCAGCCGCGCATCCGGGCAACTCGATTTTTGATTCAGATAATCCAGTAAATCGTTGTCGGCCAGTAAAAGCACATCTCGATAAAGCTCAAGATCCGTATGGTTCAAGGTCGGCACACAATCTTGAACAAAACGCTGCAATTGCAGATCCAGTTCAAGCAAGCCTCGCCGTGAGCGCCAAATCAGCCGTTTAAGTTCGCTCTCATCCATTTTTTTATCCTGCCGCGTATGTCACGTCGTCAGCTCACTCGCTTGACCATCAATTCCTTGATCTTGCCAATGGCCTTGGTGGGATTGAGTTCCTTCGGACAGACATCGACGCAGTTCATGATGGTGTGACAGCGAAACAGGCGATATGGGTCTTCGAGATCATCCAGACGCATATTGATCGCTTCATCGCGCGTATCGGCAATAAAGCGATACGCCGCGAGCAATCCGGCAGGGCCGACAAATTTATCCGGATTCCACCAGAAAGAGGGGCAGGCTGTCGAGCAACACCCACACAAAATGCACTCGTAAAGGCCATCTAGCTCCTCCCGATCTTCTGGCGATTGCAAACGCTCGCGATCAGGGCGCGGCGTTTCGTTGATTAGATAGGGCTTGATCGAATGGTACTGCTTGAAAAACTGCGTCATGTCGACGATCAGATCGCGAATCACCGGCAGGCCGGGCAGTGGACGAATTTCGACCGGCTGCTTCAGGCTGGCCACATCAGTGATGCACGCCAGACCATTCTTGCCGTTGATGTTCATCGCATCCGAACCGCACACGCCTTCGCGACAGGAACGCCGGAACGAGAGACTGTCATCGACCACTTTGAGGCGCACCAGCGCATCGAGCAGTTTCTTGTCAGTCGGTTCAAGCTCGACGTGATAGTCCTGCATATAAGGCTTCTGATCGACGTCGGGATTAAAGCGATAAATCCTGAAATGCATGTTCATCGTGTCTCTCCAGTGCGCTCAGTAAACGCGCTTTTGCGGCGCGATGTAATCGACCGTCAGCGGTTGGGTATGCACCGCCTTGTAAGTCAGTGCGCGCTGTTTGCCGTCATAGAGCGTGTGCTTCATCCACTCATCATCGTGACGATCGGGAAAATCATCATGCGCATGGGCGCCGCGACTCTCCTTGCGCGCCTCGGCCGAAATCAGCGTAGCGAGCGCCACTTCGATCAGGTTGTCGAGTTCCAGCGCTTCAATCCGCGCAGTATTAAAAACTTTGGATTTGTCGTGGATCTGCGTGTGGCGCGCGCGCTCGGCGATGGCCTTGATTTCCTCGACACCCGTGGCGAGATTTTCCGAATTGCGGAACACCCCGGCGCGGGCTTGCACGCAGCGCTGCATCGCAGCGCGAACCTCAGCCACTTCTTCGCCCCCAGTCTGATTCTCAAGCCGCTGTAAGCGCGCCAAAGAAAAGTCAGCCGCATTTTCGGGTAGCGGTTTATGGTTTGGGCGCTCGTTCTTCACGAACTCAATCACGCTATTGCCGGCCGCTTTGCCGAAGACCACCAGATCCAGCAGCGAGTTGGTTCCCAGCCGGTTAGCGCCATGCACCGAAGCGCAAGCGCACTCGCCCGCCGCATAAAAGCCATTGACCCGCTCTTCCGGATTGCCCGCACTGGGCGCGACGACTTCGCCTTTGTAATTGGTCGGAATCCCGCCCATCTGGTAGTGGCAGGTCGGCACAACCGGAATCGGCTCCTTGATCGGATCAACGCCGGCGAACTTGATGGCGATTTCGCGAATACCGGGCAGACGATGGTTGATGACTTCGGGCCCGAGGTGATCGAGCTTGAGTAGAACGTGATCTTTGTCCTTGCCACAGCCGCGACCTTCGAGGATTTCCACCGCCATCGCGCGCGACACCACGTCACGGCTCGCCAGATCCTTGGCGTTGGGCGCGTAGCGCTCCATAAAGCGCTCACCGTCGGCATTGAGCAAAATCCCGCCCTCGCCGCGCACGCCTTCGGTAATCAGCACGCCGGCGCCGGCGACGCCGGTCGGATGGAACTGCCAGAATTCCATATCCTCCAGCGGAATACCGGCGCGCACCGCCATGCCGAGGCCATCGCCAGTATTGATAAAGGCATTGGTCGAAGCTGCAAAAATCCGCCCCGCTCCGCCCGTAGCAAAGAGCACCGCTTTGGCGTGCAGGATGAAGACTTCGCCGGTTTCCATTTCGAGCGCCGTCACGCCGACCACATCACCATCGGCATCGCGGATCAGATCGAGCGCCATCCATTCGACAAAAAACTGGGTCTGCGCGCGCACATTGCGCTGATAGAGCGTGTGCAGCATGGCGTGCCCGGTTCGGTCAGCCGCCGCGCAAGCGCGTTGCACCGGCGTCTTGCCAAATTCAGCCATGTGGCCGCCGAAGGGGCGCTGGTAGATTTTGCCGTTTTCCAGCCGATCGAACGGCATGCCGAAGTGTTCCAGCTCGACCACGACTTCCGGCGCTTGTCGACACATGAACTCGATCGCATCCTGGTCACCGAGCCAGTCGGAACCCTTGACCGTGTCGTACATATGCCATTCCCACTTGTCTTCCTGGACATTGCCCAGCGAAGCGGAAATGCCGCCCTGCGCCGCAACCGTGTGCGAGCGCGTCGGGAAAACCTTGGAAATCACGGCGGTCTTGAGTCCCGCCTCGGAAAGTTGCAATGCAGCGCGCAAACCGGCGCCGCCCGCGCCGACGATCACGGCATCAAATTTACGGACAGGAACAGTCATTGCGCACCCCACACGACTTTGATCATGTAAACCAGCGAACCTGTGAGCCAAACCGCAGTGAGCGTATGCAGCATCACCCGCAGCGCCAAAGGTTTGACGTAGTCCATCCAGATGTCACGCACGCCAATCCAGGCATGCCAGAGCAAAGCCAGCATGGTGACGGTGGTAAAGACCTTGACCCAGGTCGCGGCAAAGAGCGCGCGCCACAGCTCGAAACTCATCGCGCCGGCGGCAAAAATGAAGAACAGCGCAAAAGCCCCGACATAGACCAGCATGATGATGGCGGTGAGCCGCTGAACCAGCCAATCGCGCAAGCCATAGTGCGCGCCAATGACATGACGATTTACCATAGCAAGGCTCCAATCACAGCCGTAAGGGAGAGACTGATGGCCACAACGGCCACGGCGCTATAGCGCGCTGTTTTCAAATCCAGACCCTTATGCATATCCAGCAACAGAAAGCGCACACCTGCGCAAGCGTGATGCAGGAAAGCCCAAAGCAGACCCAGCAGAATTAATTTGACCAAAGGGTGGGAAATACAGGCACGGAAGGCCTCGAAACGGCTTGCGGAAGACAGGGTGCCTTCCAGGGCATACAGCAAAAATGGCGTCATCACAAACAACGCCACGCCGCTGATGCGATGCAAAATGGAAACAATCCCAGCCAGTGGCAAGCGAATCTGCCACAGCGCGAGGTGTTTCGGACGATTTGCTTGCATTGTGCGTCCTTTCAGTGGTTTTGAATGGCGACCTAGCGTCGCGCCCTGCTCCGGTCATGGCCGGTGCTTTTTGTTGTAGTCGGCTTCACCAACCCGCTTCAAGCCGGGCAAACTGGTGATTCAAAAGAAAATTTTTCCGTTTTCAACCACAGGGCGCTCCATAACATGGGCGCTCCTTCAAAATCATGAGCCAAACGCATCACCTGCAAGAGCGGTTCATTGACCTCAATCTGCAACATTCTGGCTTCAACCGCCCCCGCCGGGATCGCCCGGAAACGCTCTACACCATCAATCAGCCGCACACCAAAATCACGCCAGCACAATTCGCGCAGACCATCTTTCATTTCACGCAAACGCCGCACATCCAGATCCGGAAAAAAGGCTTCCGGCAACAGCGTTTCTTCAATGCCGACGATATCGCCATCAACCCGCAATAAACGTCGCACCTGCCACAAGGCATCACCCCGACGCAGACCGAGCATTTCAGCCAATTGCTCACCCACATGAATGCGCACACAACCGAGCAATTCAACCGAGATCACCCCCGCATCCGCACCCGCGAGAGAAACAAAGCGACAACGACGCAGATAGTCATTGCTCGCCCCCACAAAAGTGCCCACTCCTTGCCGCCGATACAACACACCCTCAGCCACCAAGAGATCGAGTGCTTTACGCACCGTACCTTGACTAACCCCCAGGCGACGCCCTAATTCAATCTCACTGGGAAGACACTCATTCTCCCCCCACTCACCCGACTCCACCGCCTCCATGACCTCATTGGCCACCTGGCGATACAACGGTACTGCAGCAAGCTTACTCATTTTGCCCCATTCAAACACAGGCCAAGAAAAAAGTCCAGCATAGTCTTATATAAGACATAAGACAACACAGAATAACAAACCCCACAAAACGCACATGACCTGTGCTACCCTTCGGAACCTTCGCGCACAGGCGCGAGCAATAAATCCACGACCCGCAGTTGGAGCACTCACCATGAAGAAACCCGTTCGCGTTGCCGTTACCGGCGCCGCCGGCCAGATCGGCTACAGCCTCCTCTTTCGCATTGCTTCGGGCGCCATGCTCGGCCCGGATCAGCCCGTTATTTTGCAATTGCTGGACATCACGCCTTCGCTACCCGCACTGAATGGCGTAGCCATGGAGCTGGATGACTGCGCCTTCCCGCTGCTAGCCGGCATCGTACAAACGGACGACCCCAAAATCGCATTCAAGGATGCGGATATCGCTTTGCTGGTTGGTGCTCGCCCGCGCGGCCCAGGCATGGAGCGCAAGGATCTGCTTGAAGCCAATGGCGCCATCTTCACCACGCAAGGCCGCGCACTCAATGAAGTGGCCAGCCGCGATGTGAAGGTGCTGGTAGTGGGCAACCCGGCCAATACCAACGCGTACATTGCCATGAAGAATGCGCCAGACCTGAACCCGGCCAACTTCACCGCCATGATGCGCCTGGACCACAACCGCGCACTGACGCAAATCGCCCAAAAAACCGGCAATACAGTGAACGATGTCAAAAAAGTCATCATCTGGGGCAACCACTCAGCCACCCAATATCCGGATATCTTCCACGCACAAGTGAAAGATCAGAACGCGGCCAGCCTGATCAACGACCAAGCCTGGCTCGAATCGAGCTTCATCCCAACCGTGCAACAGCGTGGCGCAGCGATTATCAAGGCGCGCGGCCTGTCATCGGCCGCTTCGGCCGCCAACGCCGCCATCGACCACATCCGCAACTGGGTGCTGGGCACCCCGGAAGGCGATTGGGTCACCATGGGCATCCCAGCCTCTGGCGAATATGGCTATTCGGACGTCATCTTCGGTTATCCGGTCACCTGCAAGAACGGCCAGTATGAAATCGTTAAAGGACTCTCCATCAGCGAATTCAGCCGCAGTAAAATTGATGCGTCCTACCAAGAACTGTGCGAAGAGCGCGACGCAATCAAGCACCTGATTAAATAAGCTCAACCGCTTCTTGTGCTGACGATAGCCCCGTGATACTTTCACGGGGCTTTTTCCTTGTAAGCCTCCAGAATGGAAAACGCTGCGCGCAACCCTTAATGAGATCCTTGCCATGAAAAACATCACCACTGCGCTCCTGCTTGGCGCAGCGCTACTGGGTTTATCTGCCTGTGAACGCACTAAGCCGATTCGGATTGGCTTTGTTGCCGGACTCACGGGCAAGACGGCAGATCTTGGCGAAGCCTCACGCAACGGGGCGCTGCTCGCGGTTGAAGAAATCAACCAAAAAGGGGGCATCAACGGGCGCATGATCGAGTTAATCATCAAAGACGATGCGTTTGACGGCGTCACTGCTGAGAAAGTGGGCCAGGAGCTCATCGAAGCCAAAGTTGATTTGATGGTCGGCCCAGTAAACAGCGCCATGGCTAAAGCCATGCTCCCTGTAGCCAATCAGAACGCAACCCCGATGATTTCCCCCACCATCACCGGCATGGAATTTGTCGGCATCGATGATTACCTGCTGCGACTGAACATCACCACGCGCGA
This sequence comes from uncultured Formivibrio sp., assembly GCA_964291975.1. Lineage (GTDB taxonomy): Bacteria > Pseudomonadota > Gammaproteobacteria > Burkholderiales > Chitinibacteraceae > CAXYUI01. The sequence goes on from CAXYUI010000008.1 coordinate 12,779, forward strand.
TAACGCGACCTTCTATGCGCAGCACCATTTTCACAAGAAAAACCGAAAAAGCATCGCGGTGATTTATGACCTGCAAAATCACGCTTTTTCCGAAAGCTGGCTGAGTGAATTTCGTACGGCATTCACTCAGGTTGGCGGCAAGATTGCCGCAGAAGTGCCGCTAGACATCAGCAAACGCCAGCCTTATCTGCATGCCGCCGTGGCCGCACTGGCGGCCAAGCCCGATGCCATTTTGATGATTAATCCGCCGGTTGATACGGCACGATTGGCTCAGCAATTAAAACAACTCTCTCCCGCCATCGCGTTGATTACCTCGGAATGGGGGGGAAGCGAGCAACTGATTGAAATGGGCGGTCGCGCCGTAGAGGGATTATCGGTAGTGCAAGCTTACGATCGTGATGACCCATCTGAGCGCTACCTGGCATTCAAACAGGCCTATATTGCACGCTTCAAGCTGCAACCGAGCTACCCAAGCGTGGCAACTTACGATACGGTATCGGTGGCAATCCAAGCGCTGAGTAAACGAAAAGCCGATCAAGACATCAAGACGGCGCTACTGAATAATGGCCCTTACCAGATCCTTCAGCAGACCATTCAATTTGACAAAAATGGCGATACACAACGCAAGGTTTATTTCAAAACCGTTCGCGACGGGCAATTCCGTCAGGAGTAGTCATGCCGCGCTCTGAATGGCGCCTGCGAACTTCGCTGGCGCTACAGCTCACCCTGGCCACATTGCTCACCCTGTGCCTGGCAGGTGGCGGGCTGTTATTGGTGCGTCTACCACAAATCAACAATGAAAACCGGCTCGAAGTCGAAACCCAAGCTTACGCCTTGGCCAATCGACTGGAGACCTTGCTGAACGAGCTTGAATCGCGCTTGAACCTAGTCGCGGATCTGGCAGAAAAGCTCCCACCCCAACAAGCAGAAAAAACCCTGAGCAAACTGGTCGACAATGGCAAACAGTTGCAAGCTGTTTTCCTGATCGACGCCAAAGGTATCTCCACACGGGGCAGCGCCTATCCAGCCAAAACCCCGGAAGAACTGATTGGTCTCGATTTTTCCAACTCGCCTCTCTATCACGCAGTTCTCGAAGAAAAAAAGGCTGTCTGGAGCGATAAATATCTTTCGATCAATTCCGGTGACATCGTGGTTGGCTTGGGCATGCCAACCAGCCAAGGCATCCTGATCGCCGAAATCCCACTGGCTTACTTACTGCATACCGCACGACTTTCGACTGGCAATACCAATATTTCGGCCTGGATCATCGATCAGCGCGGCGAAGTGGTCGCCGATACCGAAAACCAGCTGGCCGCCGGCGTGAACAATATTTTGCGTGAACCCATCGTCACCATGGCCATGCAACACCGTAACCTGCCCGACACGTTCAAATTTATGGGCAAACAATACCACCCGGCTTCAGCCCATTCTCATCCGCTTGGATGGCTGATCCTGACCAAGATGCCCGCCAAGCTCGACAACCCCAACATCCAAAGTTATGTCGCCGCGATTGTCTTTCTGGTGGTCGGCACGCTTTTAGCCACATTGCTATTTGCTCCTTTGTGGGCACTGGAAATGACGCGCTCTCTCAAGCGCATCATGGAACACGCACGTAAGCTCGCCAATAATCAGGCGCCTCCATCCTGGCCACGCTGTCGCTCGCTGGAAATCAATCAGCTCGCCACCGATCTGGAACGCATGTCGCAAAACCTGCGCGATCGCGAACGGCAAGCGAGTGCATTTTTTAATACTTCGCCCGTGGCGATGATGGTATTGGATCTGCAGGACAACGCCACACTGATCGAAGTCAACAGCTCATGGGTGCGCACTTTCTGCTGGGAACGCAAAAAGGTGATCGGCCAGCCTTGTGCAACGCTGGGACTTTGGCCCAATCCCGATCTCGCCCATGACGATCTGAGTAAATTGCAACAAGATAAAGGACGCCTCGAAATCTGGTTGCACGATCGCAATGATCACAAACTGCATTGCCGTATCAATGCCAGCGCGCTTTGGCAAGACGGCCGGCAATTACTGATTCTGGCCATCGAAGACATCACCGCGCAGCGCGCGCTTGAAAACGCCCTGCACAATCTAAACCGGGATCTGGAAGACCGGGTTCAGGAAAGAACCACCGCATTGCAATCGAGCAATCGTGAGCTGCGATCGGCGCTGGAAACGCTCAGAGGTGCGCAAGAAGAATTGCTGCGCGCCGAAAAACTCTCGGCGTTGGGGGAGCTGGTCGCCGGCATTGCGCACGAACTCAACACGCCCATCGGCAACGCATTGATGGCCGGCAGCACGCTGGCCGATCAGACCCGCATCATCGGCCAGCAAGAGAATTTACGGCGCTCCGAATTGCAAAACTATATGCACGATGCCAGCCATGCCTGCGAAATCATCGAGCGCAATCTCAACCGCGCCGCCCAGCTGGTCACCAGCTTCAAACAAGTCGCAGCCGACCAGACCAGCTCGCAGCGCCGTGAATTCTTGCTCGATACCCTCATCAACGAGATTCTGGTCACGCTACACCCCACCTTAAAGCGCACGCCTTACAAGGTGGAAACCGACATTGAACCCGGATTGCAATTTGACAGTTTCCCCGGCCCGCTCGGCCAGGTGCTCAACAATCTGATCAACAATGCCATCTTGCATGGCATGGACGAACGCGATCATGGTCGCATTGAAATTCAGGCGCAGCGCGCCGAGTCAGGCTGGGTCAATCTGAGCATCAGCGACGACGGCGTGGGCATTCCACCCGACATCCAAAAACGCATTTTTAACCCGTTTTTTACCACCCGCCCCAATCGTGGCGGCACGGGTTTGGGACTGCATATTGCCCATAATGTGGCCACTCAGATTCTGGGCGGGAGCATCCATGTACAAAGCACCCCGAATCAAGGCACCACCTTTACCCTGCGCATCCCGCTTATCGCCCCGCAAATCAACCTTAGTGACGAAAGCTAAAGTCATCTCAATGCAATGAACGCTTGTTACGGCCAATAGGCTGTTAGAATCGCCAGCCCATTTAACCGGAGCCTGACATGTCCTCTGCTTCTTTTTCTTCCTTGGCGCTGGCTCCGGCTCAACTCAAGAACCTTGCCACCCTGGGTTATCAGCAAATGACCCCGATCCAGGCCGAAAGCCTGCCGGTGATTCTGCAAGGCCGCGATCTGATCGCCCAGGCCAAAACCGGCAGCGGCAAGACCGCCGCTTTCGGGCTTGGCCTGCTGCACCATCTCAATCCCAGCTATTTCGCGATTCAAGCGCTGGTGCTGTGCCCCACGCGCGAACTCGCCGATCAAGTCGCCAAAGAGCTGCGCCGGCTGGCGCGCTGCATCGACAATATCAAGATTCTGACCCTGTGCGGCGGCACGCCGATGGGCCCGCAAATCGGCTCGCTCGAACACGGCGCGCATATCGTTGTCGGGACGCCAGGGCGCATCGTCGATCACCTCAGCCGCAAGACGCTCGACCTGAAAGCCGTGCGCACCCTGGTTTTCGACGAGGCGGACCGCATGGTTGACATGGGCTTTTTCGACGAAATCCGCTACATCGCCGACGCCTGCCCCAAGCGCCGGCAAACGCTGCTGTTTTCAGCCACCTACCCCGAGAATATCCGCAAGGAAAGTTCGCGCTTTCTGCACGATCCGGTTGAAGTGAAAGTCGAAGCCCTGCACGGCGGCCATCAGATCGAACAGCGTTTTTACGAAGTGGAACCAGCAACGCGCAATGCCGCCGTCGCCAATCTGCTGCTGCATTTCCGCCCGACCTCGACGCTGGCTTTTTGCAATACCAAGATCCACTGCCGGGAACTCGCTGAATCCTTGCAGGAACAGGGTTTTTCGGCGCTTGCGCTCTATGGCGAACTGGAACAGCGCGACCGCGATGAGATTCTGGTGAAGTTTGCCAACCGCAGCTGCTCAGTGCTCGTCGCCACCGACGTCGCCGCGCGCGGGCTGGACATTGCCACGCTCGATGCCGTCATCAATGTCGACATTTCGCGCGATACCGAAGTCCACATCCACCGCATCGGCCGCACCGGCCGCGCGGGCGAAAAAGGCTTTGCGCTCAGCCTGGCCGCGCCTGCCGATCGCAAATGGGTGAAATTCATCGAGGAATACCAGAACGCCAAGGCGCAATGGCATGGACTGGACGAGCTGGAAATCACCGACGCCAGCCCGCTGGTGCCGCCCATGGTCACGCTCAATATCGCCGGCGGCAAGCGCGAAAAACTGCGCCCGGGCGACATTCTGGGCGCACTGACCGGTGAAGGCGGGCTCGTTGGTGCCCAAGTCGGCAAGATCAATGTGTTCGAAATGGCCAGCTTTGTGGCCATCGAGCGCAGCGTGGCCGAAAAGGCCATGCGCCGGCTCGCTGGCAAGATCAAGGGCCGCAACTTCAAGATGCGGCTGATCTGAATTACATCACTGCGCCCACCTGCCACGGCACGAATTCGTCGTGGCCATAACCCAACAGTTCGCTGCGGGTTTTTTCACCGGATGCGTGCGCCAGCATGGCTTCGAAAATGCGCTGGCTGACTTCTTCCAGCGTTTCGCTGCCGTCGATGATATTGCCGCAGTTGATGTCCATGTCGTCGCGCTGGCGCTCCCACAGGGCATTGTTGGTGGCGAGCTTGATCGTCGGCACCCCGGCGCAGCCATAGGCCGAACCGCGCCCGGTGGTAAAGCAGATCAGGTTCGCGCCGCCTGCGGCCTGGCCCGTGCCGGAAACCGGATCGTAGCCCGGTGTATCCATGTAGACAAAGCCCTTGGCTGTGACCGGCTCGGCATACTGATAGAACGCCTTCAAGGTGGTGGTGCCACCCTTAGCGACCGCACCGAGCGATTTTTCCAAAATCGTGGTCAAGCCGCCCGCCTTGTTGCCCACCGACGGATTGTTGTTCATTTCGCCGTGATTGCGCGAAGTGTAATCAGTCCACCAGTTGATCCGGTTCACGATAGCCTGCGCGATTTCCGGCGTATCGGCGCGGCGGGTCAACAGGTGCTCGGCGCCGTAGATTTCCGGGGTTTCCGAC
>CAXYUI010000009.1:0-17588 GCA_964291975.1 uncultured Formivibrio sp.
GATGGACGAATCGGTCTGAAGGGTTTTCAGCCGAGGTGTGTCCCGTTGAATCGGGCGCGCAGTCTAGCCAGCTGCGCGAGTCGGCTGATGGTCACATCGGCCTCGAGTGCAGCCCGACTTCCCGGGCGCAGCCAGACCGTGGTCATGCCCAAGCGCTTGGCCGGCAGCAGGTTGACTCGGCTGTCTTCCACCATCACACAGCGGTGCGGATTAAGCCGGAACTTCTGCAACAAGCGGCGGTAGCCGCGCATTTGCGGCTTGGGGCTTAGCCCGGTGTCTTCCACGCTGAAAATTCCGCAAAATTCGTGAGCAATGCCCAGCTTGACCAGCAAGAGTTCGGCATACGCGCGCGCGCCATTGGTGAACAGGATCTTGCGCCCCGGCAGTCGCGCCAGCGTGCGCTTGAGTCCAGGCATGGGGTGAATCTCGCGAGTCAGCTCGTCGAGCGGATGGCTGGCGGTGATGAATTCGAGCGGGTCGATATCCGGATGATGGCGCATCAGGCCGGTCAGCGTGGCGCCGTAACGATGCCAGTAACCGGTGCGTAAACGCCCTGCTTCGTCTTCGGGCAGGCCCATGCGCGCAGCCAAGTAAACATTCATTGCCCGGTTGATGACCGGGAAAGCATGACGGCTGGCGTTGTGCAGCGTGTTGTCCAGATCAAAAATCCAGACTGGCTGCTTATTGATAGATGTAGCGTTCAAGCTGTTCGATCGTGTATTGCTGTTGCTCGATGACGGTACGCACCAAGTCGCCGATCGAGACCATGCCGATCACGCGGCTTTCCTCGATCACTGGCAGGTGGCGGATGTGCTTTTCAGTCATGATCGACATGCACTCTTCCACGGTGGCTGAACCTGGCACGCAGAGTACACGCGCAGTCATCACATCTTGAACCAGCACGGTGGCGGCGTTTTTCCCGGACAGCGCCACTTTGCGCGCGTAGTCGCGTTCCGAGAGGATGCCGTAGAGACGGCCGCATTCCATGACCAGAATCGCGCCGATATTGTATTGATCCAAGCGCTGCAAGGCTTGGAATACGGTGGCGCTGGGTTCGATGCTGTAGATGGCGGGGTTGGACTTTTCGGCAAGCAGCTGGCTGACGGTCATCATGGTGTATCTCTCCGTGTGGATTTTATTTTTGAGCCGTTATTTATAGAGCAGCTTTTCATGCTTGGGAAGCCTGCCGCGCGAACGCGGCAGGCGATCTGCTTTAGCTGGCGCGGATCATGGTGCCGACGCCCTGATCGGTCAGCACTTCGAGCAAGAGCGCGTGCTTCACGCGACCGTCGATGATGTGCACCGAATTGACGCCGTTCTTGGCCGCATCCAGCGCGGATGAAATCTTCGGCAGCATGCCGCCCGAGATCGTGCCGTCGGCGAACAACTCATCAATGCGCAGTGCGGTCAGTCCGGTCAGCAGTTGACCTTCCTTGTCGAGCACGCCCGGCGTATTGGTCATCAGGATCAGTTTTTCGGCTTTCAGCGTTTCGGCGAGCTTGCCGGCAACGAGGTCGGCGTTGATGTTCAGGCTCTCGCCTTGCTTGTCCACGCCGATTGGCGCGATCACCGGGATGAAATCCTGCGTATCCAGATGCTGCACCAGCGTTGCATCAATGGTGTCGATCTCACCGACCTGGCCGATGTCGATGGGCTCATCGTCCGTCGCGCCTTTCAGGAACATCTTGTGCGCTTTGATAAAGTGGCCGTCTTGGCCGGTCAGCCCCACCGCCTTGCCGCCATGCTTATTGATGAGCGAGACGATTTCTTTATTCACATGGCCGCCGAGCACCATTTCCACGACATCCATGGTTTCGGCGTCGGTGACGCGCATGCCCTGGATGAATTCACCTTTTTTACCGATGCGGTCGAGCAGATCATTGATTTGCGGGCCGCCGCCGTGCACGACCACCGGATTCATGCCGACCAGTTTGAGCAACACCACATCTTGTGCGAAGCCTTCTTTCAGCTCTTCGTCGATCATGGCGTTGCCACCGTATTTGATTACGATGGTCTTGTCGAAAAAGCGCTGGATATACGGCAGGGCTTCGGCGAGAATTTCAGCTTTGTGCTGGGCAAGATTCAATTCGCTCATCAGGGGTCTCCGGAAAATTTCCGCGATTTTAGCAGTTGCCGGGGCGCATCGTGTTTTGACTTGGCAAAAAAACGCACAGATAATGAATAGTTATTTATTATCAAGCACCTGCCATGACTGAATCTCCTCACGTTCCGCGGCGGCGTCGCAAAGAAGCCCGCCCGCAAGAAATTCTCGAAGCTGCGCTGCAACTCTTTGCTGAGAAAGGCTATTCCGCCACCAAGGTGGATGATATCGCCCGCGCGGCCGGGGTGACTTGCGGCACGCCCTATCTCTATTTCGCCAATAAAGAAGATATTTTCCGTGCGCTGATTCGTGAATATCTGCTGCCGCGCCTGCAATTGGGTGATTCTTTGGTGCAGGAATATCAAGGCTCAGCGCGTGAATTGTTCATGGCCTTGATGAAGTTGTGGTGGGATTTGCTCGGCGGCACTCAATTGTCGGCGCTGCCGAAAATCATGGTGTCCGAAGCGCGCAATTTCCCCGATGTCGCCGCCATGTATCACGAACAATTCGCCCTGCGCTGCAATACCCTGATCCGGCAAGTGCTGGAGTACGGCATCGCGCGCGGCGAATTCCGTCCGGTTAATCTCGATATCGCCAGCCATGTACTGATGGCGCCCTATGTGCAGATCATGATCGCCCAGCATTGCGGCATGCCGCACTGCCTGCAAAATCACAGTCCGGATGAATTCCTGGAACAAGTGGCCGACTTGCTTTTGGGTGGCTTGCAGCGGGAAGGGCAATAAGATGCGTCGATGGATCTGGGTGTGCGCATTGGCGGTGGCGGCCTGTGGCAATGACGCGCCTGCGCCCGAAGAGGTGCGTCCGGTGCGAACGCTGACCGTGGGCGAAGCTGGCGCTGCCGCTGGGCTGGAATTGGCCGGCGAAGTGCGCGCACGCCATGAGGTCGCGCAGTCTTTCCGTATTAGTGGCAAGTTGGTCGAACGGCTCGTGCACATGGGCAGCGTCGTTAAGGCCGGCGATGTGCTGGCGCGGCTCGATGGCGCTGATGTGGCGCTCAACGTGGCTGCCGTTAACGCACAACTTGACGCGGCCAAAACCGAAGTCGCCCAACTTGAGCTGAACCTGCGTCGTGCGCGTGATCTCTTGGCGCAGCGTTTTGTCAGTCAGGCCGAGGTCGATAGTCGGCAAAGCGCCTTCGATGCCGGTCAGCGCAAGCTGGAGCAGGTACAAGCCCAGTTGCGCATCGCCCAGAATCAATCCGGCTACAGCCGGCTGTTGGCAGAGGCTGCTGGGGTAGTCACCAGTGTTGAGGCGGAAGCCGGTCAAGTGGTAGCCGCAGGGCAGACCATTGTGCGGCTGGCTCGTAGCGGTGAACGGGAAGTGGTGGTCGATGTGGCCGAGGCGCGCCGCCGCGAAGTCCGGGTCGGTCAGGCGGCGCTGGTCAAAATTTGGGCGGCACATCAGCCAGCGCTCAAGGGGCGGGTACGCGAAATCGCTCCGGCTGCCGATGCGCTGACTCGTACTTATCGCGCCCGGATTCAGTTGCTCGATGCTGGCGCAGACATCGCGCTGGGCATGTCGGCGACAGTGAATCTGCTGCGCGAAGAAGGCAAGGCGACCGGGGCGACGCTGCCGCTGACGGCGATTTATGGCGAAGGTGCGGCGGCCAAAGTCTGGATTGTCGATGCGGAACAACGCGTGCGCGCCCGCGCCGTCAAAGTGATCGAACCCCGAGCTGCGGGCTTGCAGGTGGATGGGGTGAGTCGCGGCGAGGTGGTGGTGACGGCTGGCGTGCACTTGCTGCGTGAAGGCCAGAAAGTGCGGCTAATGACGGCGGCGGAGCGACGCTGAGATGGCCCAATCCCGCTTTAATATGTCGGCCTGGGCGCTCAAGCACCAGTCGCTGGTGCTGTATTTCATGCTGGTGCTCTCGGTCGCCGGCATCCTTTCTTATCTGCAACTGGGGCAGAAAGAAGACCCGGAATTCACGTTTAAGGCCATGGTCGTGCGCGCATTCTGGCCGGGCGCAGCGGCGAGCGAAGTCGAACAGCAACTCATAGACAAGCTGGAAAAATCGCTGCAAGGGATTGCAGCGATTGATTACACCCAAAGCTATTCGCGCGCCGGCGAGGCCCAGATCATGGTGTTTCTGCGCAAGGATGTGCCGGCGAAAGAAGTGCCCGATGCGTGGTATCAGGTGCGCAAGCGCTTGGCCGACAATCAGACGGGGCTACCCGTCGGCGCCATCGGGCCTTTTTTTAATGATGAATTCGGCGACACCTACGGCAATCTGTATGCCTTTACGGGCGATGGTTTCAGCTATGCCGAGCTAAAAAAATACGTTGAAATCGCCCGCGACGAATTGCTGCGTATCAGCGAGGTCAACAAGGTCGAGCTGATCGGCGCGCAAGACGAAAAGATCTACGTCGAATACAGCCAGGCTCGGCTGGCCAATCTGGGCATCAGCCCCTTGCAGATCAATCAGGTCATTGCCGCGACCAATCTGATCAGCCCGGCCGGCGTGATCGACGGCGCGCAGGAGCGGGTTTTTCTGCGTGTTTCCGGCCAGTTCGACGCGGTGGATCACCTCAAACAATTGCCGATTACGTTGGGTGGCCGCAGCTTCAAACTGGGCGATGTAGCGCAGATCGTGCGCGCCAGCGCCAACCCGGCCACGGCCACGCTGCGCTTTCAGGGTGAGAACGCGATCGGGCTGGGCATCAGCATGCGGCGCGGCGGCGACGTGATCGCTATGGGCAAGAAAATCGACAAAACCCTTGCCGAGCTGCGCGCCAATCTGCCGGTCGGCATTGAGTTCCATGCCGTTTCCGATCAGCCGGCGGTGGTGAAAAAAGCCATCCATGTCTTCATGAAAAGCCTGCTTGAAGCCGTGGTCATCGTGCTGGCGGTGAGCTTTCTCTCGCTGGGTTTGCGCACAGGCATTGTGGTTGCGCTGTCGATCCCGCTGGTTTTGCTGATGACTTTCCTCGGCATGAAGCTGTGCAATATCGAATTGCAGCGCGTTTCGCTTGGCGCGCTGGTGATCGCGCTGGGCTTGCTGGTTGACGATGCGATCATCGCGGTTGAAATGATGGCGCTCAAGCTCGAACAGGGCTGGGATCGTTTCCGCGCGGCGACCTTTGCTTACACCTCGACGGCGTTTCCGATGCTGACCGGCACGCTGATTACCGCTGCGGGCTTTCTGCCGGTGGGGTTGGCCAAGTCGGACGCCGGCGAATACACCTTTTCGATCTTCGCGGTGGTCGGCTTGTCGCTGATTATTTCGTGGATCGTCGCGGTGGTGTTTACGCCGTATCTGGGTTTCAAGCTTTTGCCCGAAGCGCTGCGTCACGAAGAGCACGATGTCTATCAGACCGGCTTTTATGTGCGCTTTCGCCGCTTGGTGACTTGGTGCATTGTCTGGCGCAAAACCACCATCGCCACCACCGTACTGGCTTTTGCCGCTTCGCTGGCGCTGTTTGGGCTGGCTGTGCCCAAGCAGTTTTTTCCGCCGTCGAATCGCCCGGAACTGCTGGTCAACTTGTGGATGCCGTACACGGCGTCCTTTGCCGCCAGCGAGGGCGAAGTCAAACGCATGGAAACCGTGCTGCGCGCAGACCCGGATGTGCTCAGCGTGACCAGTTTCGTCGGTCAAGGCGCGCCGCGCTTTTACCTGCCCCTGAATCAACAGATGCCGACGCTGAATTTTGGCGAGTTGCTGGTGATGACGCGGGATGAGGTCGCGCGCGATCAGGTGATGGCGCGGATCAAGCAGCGTTTTGAAACAGAGTTCCCCTTGGTGCGAGGCCGGGTGACCACGCTGGAAAATGGCCCGCCGGTCGGTTATCCGGTGCAGTTCCGGGTCAGCGGGCCGGATACCGAAGTGCTGCGCGGCATTGCCAATCGGGTTGGCGATATCATGCGCGCCCATCCGCATACACGGCAGGTTCACACCGATTGGGGCGAAAAGGTGAAAGTGCTGCGCCTGGTGGCCGATCAGGATCGCTTGCGCGTGTTCGGCATCACCAGCAAAGAACTCGCTGACCGTCTGCAAATGGCTTTTTCTGGCGTGACGGCTACGCAGTTCCGCGACGGTCGCGAAACCATCGATGTGGTCAGCCGCTTGCTGGCTGATGAACGACAAAAGCTCGACCTGATCCAGCAAATGCGGATTCTTCTGCCCAATGGCAAAGCCGTTCCGCTCAGCCAGTTGGTCAAGGTGGAATTTGAAAACGAAGAAAGCATTATCTGGCGGCGCAATCGCATGAAAACGCTGACCGTGCGCGGCGACGTCGCCGCAGGCCGGCAAGCGCCCGATGTTTCGCAAGCCATTTTGAAGCAGCTTGCGCCAGTGGTCGCGGAACTCCCGCTGGGCTATCACATCGAAGTGGGCGGCACGCTCGAATCGAGCCGACAAAGCGAAGGGCCGATTGCTGCGGTTATTCCGCTCATGCTGATGATCGTGATGACGCTGTTGATGCTGCAATTGCAGAGCATCCAACGCACCGTGATGGTCTTGCTGACTGCGCCGCTCGGCATCATTGGCGTGACGCCGGCGCTGCTGCTCTTTGGCGCGCCGTTCGGCTTTGTGGCCATGCTGGGCGTGATCGCGCTTGCGGGCATGATTATGCGCAATTCGGTGATCCTGATGGATCAGATCGAACAAGATCGACAGCGCGGGATGGCCGCTTATGAAGCGGTGATCGAATCGGCGGTGCGCCGTTTCCGTCCCATCATGCTCACGGCCGCAGCGGCGATTCTGGCGATGATTCCGCTGGCGCGCGACTCGTTCTGGGGGCCGATGGCGATTGCGATCATGGGCGGCCTGTTGGTGGCGACTGTGCTGACGCTGCTGTTCTTGCCGGCCCTGTATGCCGCGTGGTATCGCATCGCGCCGCAACAGGAACGCCCTGCGCAGGGTACTATTTAAAAATCAAAATGATTCGGGGATCGAGTTCGATGAACAAATCTTTGCTGGCCGCCAGTTTGGCTCTGCTTGTGCCTGCCGCGTTTTCTGCTGATTTGCTGGATTCTTGGCAAGCGGCGCGCAAAATCGATTCGACTTTTGCCGCAGCGCGTTATGCACGCGATGCCGGGCAGGAAAAAAAAGAACAGGGCAGCGCGCTGCTCAAACCCAAAGTTACGCTGAGCGGCGCCGCCGGGCTGATTTCGGGCGATACCGAACCGGGTCGCGCCCGACGTTATAACCAGCACAGCTACAGCTTGTCGCTGACGCAGCCGGTGTACCGGATCGAAGCGCTGGCGGGCGCCAGCCAGCAAGAAAAGCAAGCCGCGCTGGCCGAAATCCAGTTCAAAGCTGCCGAACAGGATCTGATCCTGCGCGTGGCCACGGCTTATTTCAATGTCACGCTGGCCGAAGAAAAAATCCGCCAGATTGAAGCGCAAAAAGAAGCCGTTTCGCAGCAGTTGGCGCAGGCCAAGAAATCCTTTGAAGTCGGCGTAGCGACCATTACCGACGTCGACGCCGCGCAAGCCAGTTTCGATAGCCTCTTGGCTCAGGAAATCGTTGCGCAGAATGATCGGGAAGTGAAATACCAAGCGTATGCGCAATTAACCGGCCTAGATCCCAAATCATTGGTGCAAGTTTCCGATCGATTGCAGCCAGGCTCGCCGCAACCTCTTAATCCTGACGATTGGACTCAGCGCGCCGAGGCGGGTAATTACGCTTTGCTTGCGCAGCGTTTGAATCTGGAAGTGGCTGGCTATGAAATCGATAAATACAAAGCCACAACGGCTATTTCTGCGGATTTGGTGGCCAGTTATGGTGGCCAATGGGATGGTACGTCGCTCGCGTACAATTATTCCCCGATGAATACCCATACTGGCCGTGTGCTTTTGCAGCTCTCTGTGCCCCTGTATACCGGCGGTAATCGCGCTTCACAATATCGTGAGGCGATTGCCAAACGTGAGCAGCAGCGCGAAGCGACTGAATCGGCTAGGCGCGACACCGTATTGGCGACACGCAAGGCCTTTCTCGGTGTGCAAGCCGGAGCGGCGCAAACGCGCGCTCTGCAGCAATCGCTCAATTCCAGTAAATCCATGCTTGATTCCACGCGCCTGGGGCGCGATGTCGGCGTGCGCACCATCGTCGATGTACTCAATGCCCAGCAGCAATACCATGCCACGCGCTATGAGCTGACTTCGGCGCGTTACAATTACCTGTTGGCGCGCTTGCAATTGGCTTCCGCCGTAGGGGATCTGGCTGAAGATGATTTACAGGAAGTGAATGCTTGGCTACTCGGTAATTGATTTATACATAATTTGCTAATTTGGACTTGTGAATTGCAAAAACTGCCTCCATAATCCAAAGCCAAATCATCTGATTTGCCGAATACTCAGGAGAATGCCGTGGTAGATCTTTCCACTCTTAACTACAACGAACTGGTTGAACTCAAAAAGCGTCTGGATGTCGAGCTGGTACAGCGCAAGGAAGTTGAAAAGCAAAACGTGCTGGCCGAAATCCAGAATCTGGCTGCAGCCAAAGGCTTTTCGCTGACCGATATCCTCGGTGGCGGCGAAAAGAAGGGTCGCAAGGCCGCTGTTGCCAAGGGTCAATTCCGCAATCCGGCCAATCCGGCGCAAACCTGGACTGGTCACGGCCGCAAGCCGCAGTGGGCGATTGACTGGCTGGCCAGCGGTCGTTCGCTCGACGAATTGCGTGCCTGATTCAGGTCGTAATTGATGCAACAGGGCAGCTTGGCTGCCCTGTTTGTTTTTGTATTTCCGTAATCCATTCGAATGCATTCAATCATGTCCAATTCACTGACCCACCATCTCAATCCAGAACAGGCGGCTGCGGTGGAATTGCCAGCCGAGCATGCCCTGATCCTGGCTGGCGCCGGCAGCGGCAAAACACGCGTACTCACCACGCGCATCGCTTGGCTGCTTTCCAGCGGTATGGCGCATCCGATGAACATTCTGGCGGTGACGTTCACCAATAAGGCGGCCAAAGAAATGCTGGCGCGCCTGACTTCAATGCTGCCGCTCAATCCGCGGGGGCTGTGGATGGGCACTTTTCATGGTCTGTGCAATCGGATGTTGCGCTTGCATTACCGTGATGCTGGCTTGCCCGAAGCGTTTGCCATTCTGGATATGCAGGATCAATTGGCGGCGGTGAAGCGGGTATTGAAGGTGTTGAATATTGATGATGAGCGTTATCCGCCTAGAACCGTACAGCTGTTTATTAATGGCAACAAGGATAATGGCGTCCGAGCTAATGAGGTTGAAAGCTGGGATGATTATTCCCGACAACTTAAAGTAATTTATCAAGAGTATGAGCGGCAATGTCAGCGTGAAGGGGTGGCCGATTTTCCTGAGCTTTTATTGCGGTGCTACGAATTACTAAAAAACAATTCAGCTTTGCGCAGTCATTATCAAGATCGTTTTCGCCACATTTTGGTCGATGAATTTCAAGATACCAATCGGCTGCAATACCAATGGTTAAAGCTCTTGGCCGGTGAGCATAACGCCCTATTTGCCGTGGGGGATGACGATCAATCCATTTACGCTTTCCGTGGCGCGAATGTGGGTAATATGCATGATTTCCAGCGCGATTTTGCCGTTCGTCATGTCATTCGTTTGGAACAAAATTACCGGTCACATAGCAATATTCTGGATGCGGCTAATGCGGTGATTGCGCATAACCGGAACCGGATGGGCAAGAATCTGTGGACTTCTTCTGAAGCCGGCGAACCCATTCGCGTATTTGAAGCGGCGAGCGATTTTGAGGAGGCGGCTTTTATCGTGGAAGAAGCGCGCGCGCTGATGCGCGAGGGCATGGATCCGAACGAAATCGCCGTGCTGTATCGCGCCAACGCGCAGTCGCGCCAGATCGAACACGCGCTGTTTACCGCCGGCGTACCTTATCGCGTCTACGGCGGGCTGCGCTTTTTTGAACGGCAGGAAATCAAACACGCGCTGGCTTATCTGCGGCTGATCGCCAATCCGGATGATGACAACGCCTTGCTGCGGGTTATTAATTTCCCAACGCGCGGCATTGGCAATCGCACTATCGAAACCATCCAGGATACGGCGCGGCAATCGGGCATTAGCCTGTGGCAGGCGGCCTGCAGCGGCGGCGCGGGGCGCAGTGCAGCGGCGGTGGGGCGTTTTGTTCAGTTGATTGAATCAATGCGCGCGCAAACGCAGGCGCTGGCTTTGCCGGAAATGTTCCGTGTCATGCTGGATCTTTCCGGCCTGATTGAGCATTACCGTGCCGACAAAGAAGGCGAAGATCGCGTCGCCAACCTGGAAGAACTCGTCAATGCCGCGGTCGACTTTGTGGCGGAAGACGAGAACGATTTGATTGCGTTTCTGTCGCATGCTTCGCTCGAAGCGGGTGAGCATCAAGCCGGTGCGGGCGAAGCGGCTATTCAGTTGATGACGGTGCACGCCGCGAAGGGGCTGGAATTTCACGCGGTGTTCCTGGTCGGTATTGAAGAAGGCCTGTTCCCGCATGAAAACAGCTTGAATGATGCCGGTGGTGTGGAAGAAGAGCGTCGGCTGATGTATGTGGCGATCACGCGCGCGCGCCGCAGGCTGTATCTCACGCTGGCGCAAAGCCGAATGCTGCACGGCCAGACCCGCTACGCAGTGGCTTCGCGCTTCCTGAATGAGATCCCGCAAGATTTACTGCGTTATCTGAATCGCGGCTATGCCCCGACTTCCGCGTCAACTTCATCGGCGCCAAGCTTTCGCGCTTCGGCTGCCGCGCCTGCGCCCGATCACGGTTTGCGTATTGGCATGAGTGTCGAGCACGGCAAGTTTGGCGTCGGCGTCATTGTGGCGGCGGAAGGGCAAGGCAGCGGCGCTAACGTGCAGGTCAACTTCCGCGAGCACGGACTCAAGTGGTTGGCGGTTGCATATGCCAAACTGAAAGCCCTGTAACCGGCTTCTGGAATCGGGATATGGCAAACTCCTTTCCCTTTATTCGACCTGCGCCTGAAGTTGATCCGGTGGGCATTCCGGACGCGCTGGATCTAAGCGGGCAGCGCTGTCTGGTGATTGATCCGATGGCGGACATGCGCACGGTCATGAGCTCGGCTTTGCAGGCGTTTGGCGCAAGCAAGATCGACCATGCGGCCAAGGCGACATTGGCTCTCGGCCAGATTCGCCAGCATCAATATGATTTGATTCTGAGTGAGTACGACTTGGGGCATGGGCAGGATGGGCTGTTTGTGTTCGAGGAGGCCAAGCGGCACGGGCTCTTTAAAGCCTCTTGCGTATTCATTGTCGTGACGGGTGAGCGACGCGCGCAAAAAGTGATGAGCGCCGCCGAACTGACGCCCGATGCCATCGTCCTTAAACCCTTTACCACCGATGCGCTGTTGGCGCGACTTGCACGTGCGCTGTACCGCAAACAACGGCTGCGGCCGATTGATGAAGCGATCTTGGCGCGCGATTTCCTGCGCGCAATCCGGCTTTGCGATAGCGGCATTGAGGCTGGCGGCGAAGATGAAGCCGTTTTTCTGCGCATGAAAGTGCATTTGCTGCTGCGTGTGGCCGATTGGGCTGGCACGCGCGATCTATGCCGCACTTTGCTGACGCAGAATGACTGGGCGTGGGCGCGCATGGCGCTGGGCAAAGCCCTGTTTCAGCTGCAACAACATGATGAAGCGAAAGTCTTGTTTCAGGGCGTGATTGCCGAACACGAACTGGTCATGGAAGCCTACGACTGGCTGGCGCGGACGCAAAGCGCGGCTGGCGAGCATCAAGATGCGTTGGCAACCATTTCACGCGCTGCGCAGCGATCCCCTTTTGTCATCAGTCGACAGCGCGAATTGGGCGAACTGGCTTGGCGGAATGAGGAGCTGGCGCTGGCGGAGCAGGCCTGGTCTGAAACGGTGCGTTTATCACGCTATTCCTTTTGGCGGGATGCCGGTGATTTGGGGCGGCTGACTGAAGTGCAAGTTACGCGTGGCGATTACGGCACCGCACGGCGCACCATTGCTGAGATCCGCAAAGAATTTCCGCAAGTGGCCAATACGATCATGGCCGATGCGCTCGATGCCAACATTTATCTGGCGCAGGGCGATAGAGCCAAGGCGCGTCAATTGCTCGATCAATCGCTGGCGGCGAGCGAAGCACTGGCGGCGCCCTTGCCGGCTGAAGTGGGTCTGATCTTGTCTGGGGCTTGTGTCTTGCAGCAGCGCAACGACAAAGGTGAGGAAATTGCACAGGCCATGTTGCGCAATCGGCACGACGATCTGGAGTTAAATGCTCGTCTATTGGAACTCTTTAAGCGCGCCGGCCGTGAAGATGTGGCTGAACGGCTGATCGCCAGCACCGCGGAAAGCATTGTGCAACTGAATAACGAAGCCGTTCGCCTTGCGCAACAGGGCGATTTGGCTGCAGCGGCCGAGCAGTTTGTGCGTGCCGTGACAGAGATGCCAGCCAATGTGCTGATTCTGCTGAACGCGGTTAACGCGATGCTGGCTTATGTGAATCAGGCGGGTTGGCATGCAACATATATGGAGCATGTGGCGGAATATTTGCGCCGGGTGCAAGCGCTGGAACCCGAAAATGGCCGGGTTCTGCAACTGGCGGAAATTGCCCGGCGTACCCGGCGGCGGTTTGGGGTGAATGCCTGATTGTTGCAATGCAAAATCGTTGCTAGACTGACCCTTGCCTCTCGCACCCAAGGAGCAGAACATGAAAGCCGATCTTTCGATTGAAGAAAACAAAGCGACGATTTCGCTGAATGGCGACTTCACTTTCGACGCCCATCGCGATTTCAAAGACGCGACGATCAAGGCCTTGGAAGATGAAGAGCTCAAGGAAATCGAAATTGATTTTGCCAATGTGGATTACATGGATTCGGCGGCGCTAGGCATGCTGCTGCTCTTTAATGAGCGTGCTTCGGGGCGACGGATCTCGCTGGCCAATTGCAAGGCTTCCGTCGCTGCGGTGCTCGACATCGCGAATTTCGGCAAAATTTTCGACATCCAAGAAAAAACCAATCTCCCAGACTGAGTTCGCTCAGTAATGAGGCGGAATTTCTTCTTCAGGTTTGCTGCGCCCGGGGAGTTCCAGCGTTCGGATGTAGTGGCTTAAGCTGACCAGTTCGGCCTGCAGGCGCGCCAGATCGATTTGCTGTTCGGCGACGGTGCGATTGAGCGCATCAAGCAGATCGTCCTGAAACGCCAGCCTGATTTCGAGTTCGGTGATGCGGTCTTCCATGATCGCTCCCAGATTTAAAAACGCCATTATCCCAGCCCCGGCATTCCCGTGCCGGGGTTTCGTTTTTATGGTCGGGAAAGGGGGCGTAGCAAGCTGGTATCATCGCGCTTTTGGCTTGACGGTTCAGGCATGGCAACAATCAAATTGATCGTCGGACTGGGCAACCCCGGTTCTGAATACGCGCAAACGCGGCATAACGCCGGTTTCTGGTGGGTTGATGAGCTGGCTCGCGCTGGCGGCAGCACCCTGCGTCACGACAGTAAATTCCACGGCCTGTGCGCCCGTGTGCGCCTCGAAGGTCAGGAGGTCTGGCTCTTGGAGCCGCAGACCTTTATGAACCGCAGCGGACTCTCGGTGGTTGCGCTCGCTCAGTTTTACAAAATCCTGCCCGATGAAATCCTCGTCGTGCACGACGAGCTGGATATTCCGGCTGGCCAGATCAAGCTCAAGCAGGGTGGCGGCAATGGCGGTCACAATGGCCTGAAAGACATCCAGAACCACCTTTCTACGCCCAATTTCTGGCGCTTGCGCGTTGGCATCGGCCATCCCGGTAACAAGGCCGAAGTCGCCAACTATGTGCTCAAACCGCCACGCAAAGAGGAACAGGATCTGATCGACGATTGCCTCAATCGCGCGCACATCGTTCTGCCGAAGATGCTGGCTGGCGAGATGAACGTGGCGATGCAGCAGCTGCATACCGACGACAGCAAAAAACGCCCGCACAAGCCACAAGCATGAGTTTACGCGACGAAATCCGCGCCACGGCGCGCCTGGCCTGGCCGATCGCGATTACCCAAATCGCCCAGATCGGCACGGGCTTTCTCGATGCCGCGATGGCGGGTCATGCCTCGGCCAACGATCTGGCGGCAATCTCGGTCGGCAGTTCGGTCTGGGTTGCGCTGATGGTGACGCTGACCGGCACGCTGCTGGCGGTCAATCCGCTGGTCGCCCATCGCGTTGGCGCGCAAGACTTCAAAGCGATTCCGGGGCTGGTGCAGCAGGCGCTGGTACAAGGTTTGCTGCTGGCGCTGCTGTGCATGGGCGTTGGCTGGGCTTTGCAGCCCGTATTCGCCCATCTTGGATTGGAGGCGGAAGCCGCGCGCAAGGGCGCAGGATTCCTGATGGTGGTGCTTTGGGGCTTGCCGCCGCTGGCGGCGTATCGCGTGCTATCTGGCTATTGCTCGAGCCTGAATTCGACCAAGCCGATGATGGTGATCGCGCTGTTCGGACTGGCGCTCAATGCGCTGCTTAACTGGCTCTTGATCTACGGCCATTGGGGATTGCCGGCGCTGGGCGCAGTTGGTTGCGGTTGGGCCACTGCAATCGGCATGTGGGTGAGCTTTGCATTGCTGTGGTGGTGGATACGCCGTAGGCCAGAGTTTGCCGCGACCCAGCCGTTTACCCGCTGGCAGGGCTTGGATGGAGCGACGCAGTGGCAATTGCTGAAATTGGGCGTGCCAATCGGGTTGGTGTTCCTGGTCGAAGTCTCAGCCTTCGGTCTGGTGGCGCTGCTGCTCGCGCGGTTGGGCACAGTGAGCGTGGCGGCGCACCAAATCGCGCTCAATATGACGGGCATCCTCTTTATGATTCCGGTGGCGATCGGTCACGCGATGACGGTGCGCGTGGGTCAGGCGCTGGGCGCGCAAGATGCGGCGCAAGCGTACAAAATTGGCAAATCCGGCATCCTGATGGGGCTTTGTTATGCCGCGTGCTCGGGGAGTTTGATCTGGCTTTTGGCCTGGCCGATTACCGGGCTGTATTCGAGCGATCTGCCGGTGCGCGAACTCGCTGCGCAACTGGTGCTGATCGCCGCGCTCTTTCAGTTTTTTGACGCCACGCAAGCCGTGATAGCCGGCATTTTGCGCGCCTACAAAATCACTCGCGGGCCGATGGTCATTTATGTGACCGCGTTCTGGGTCTGCGGGATTCCGCTGGGTTACTGGCTGACTTTTGGCGGTTTTGGCCTGATCGGGCGCGGTGCGCAGGGCTACTGGCAGGCTTTGGTGGTCGCGCTGATGATTGCGTCAGGACTGCTGCTTTGGTTGTTCCGGCGGCAGAAGCCGGCGCAATAAAAAATCCCCGGCTTTAAACCGGGGATTTTTCTTAAGTACTGAGCGATTATTTTTCGAGCAGAATCCGCAGCATGCGGCGCAGCGGCTCGGCCGCGCCCCACAGCAACTGGTCACCGCAGACGAAGGCGCTGATATATTCCGGGCCCATATTGAGCTTGCGCACACGGCCGACGCCAATCTTCAGCGTGCCGGTGATGGTCACCGGAGTCAGTTCTTTCTCGGTGATGCTGCGCTCGTTCGGCACCCACTTTACCCATTCGTTGCCGCGCTGGATGATGGCTTCGATCTCGGCCAGCGGCAGATCCTTCTTGAGCTTCATGGTCAGCGCGAGGCTATGGCAGCGCATGGCGCCGATGCGCACGCAGAGGCCGTCAACCGGAACGATGTTGGCGTTGCCGAGGATCTTGTTCACTTCGGCCTGGCCCTTCCATTCTTCCTTGGTCTGGCCGTTGTCGAGCTGCTTGTCGATCCACGGAATCAGGCTGCCGGCGAGCGGAGCCGGGAAGAATTCGGTCGGTACGTCTTCACGAATCGCCTTGGCGACCTTGCGGTCGATATCCAGAATCGCCGACGACGGCGTGGCGAGTTCGGCTTCAACGCTCTTGTGGACCGCGCCCATGCCCTTCAGCAATTCGCGCATATTGTTGGCGCCGGCGCCGCTGGCAGCCTGATAGGTCATCGAGCTGACCCATTCCACCAGGCCTTCCTTGAAGAGCTGACCCACGCCCATCAGCATGATGGAATTGGTGCAGTTGCCGCCGATGAAGTTCTTCACGCCCTTGTTCAAGGCGGAATCGATCACGTCACGGTTCACGGCGTCCAGAATGATGACGGCGTTGTCTTCCATGCGCAGCGTCGAGGCCGCGTCGATCCAGTAACCGTTCCAGCCGGCAGCGCGCAGCTTGGGGAAAATCTCGGTGGTGTAATCGCCGCCTTGGCAGGAAATGATGACATCCATGGCCGAGAGTTCAGCGATGTCGTTGGCATCCTTGAGCGTGCCGGCATCCTTGCCGAAATTCGGGGCTTTCTGGCCGGTTTGCGAGGTGGTGAAGAAAGTCGGATCGATATGGGCGAAATCGTTTTCTTCTTGCATGCGTTGCATGAGCACCGAGCCCACCATGCCACGCCAGCCGACGAGACCTACTTTCTTCATGATGTTTCCTTCCAGAACCGTAATGGTGTTGCGAGAGCCTTGATCTTACTGAAAGATGCCGTTTTTGACGAGACGCAAATTCGCGTGAAAAAGAGGGGCCGAGATGCGGGTTCTGTTGCAAAGAGTGCGCAAAGCAGAAGTTGAAGTGGCTGGAAAGACCGTTGCCGCGATAAATTACGGAATGCTGATATTGGTTGGCATCGAAGCGCGTGATGAGGCGCGCGATCTGGAATGGATGGCGTCCAAACTGTGCAAGCTGCGGATTTTTCCGGATGACGACGGCGTAATGAACCGCAGTGTGCTTGATGTGGGCGGGCAGATTCTTGCGGTTTCGCAGTTCACGCTGTTCGCGTCGTATCAAAAAGGCAATCGCCCGTCCTGGGGACGCGCAGCGCCCGGAGAAGTATCTGCGCCGCGCTTTGAAGACTTTGTGGCTAGACTGGAGCAATTATCCGGCCTGCCGATCCCGACCGGCGTTTTTGGCGCCGACATGCAGGTACATTTAATCAACGATGGCCCGGTCACGCTCTTGCTCGACTCGCAAGATCCGGAGTGAAACATCCGGCCGAGGAGGATTTCCGATGTCGCTTTCCCGTTTGCAAGCCAGCATCAAGCTGCGCGTTTGGTTGATGATTGTGTTGGCCGTCATCGTACTTGCGCTGTCCACCTGTATCTCTTTGCTGGGTCTGCGCATGGTGCAGGGCGGGGTAAAGAGCCTGGCCGAAGGCGCGTTGCCGCAGACCGAACGTGTGGCAGAAATCCGTGGTCTTTACATGACCATGCACGGCACGGTGTATGAAATGGCCACAACCAGTGAAACCGGCAAATCGGCTGAGCTGGGCAAGTCGGTGGAAAAACAGGTTGGCGATCTGATCGGGCGAGTCAGCCAGTATCGCGAAACCAGTGCCAGCGAGGAAGAAAAGGCGCTGCTGCTGGAAGCTGCCGCCAAGGTGTCGGCCTACATCGGCAAAGTGAACCAGATCAAGAATCTGGCCGCGATGGGTGAAGCCCAAATGGCGATTGCCGTGCTAGGTCGCGACATCCAGCCTCTGCACCAGGATCTGGCCGCCGCTTTTGACAAGTTGGTGGTGCTCAATCGAGA
>CAXYUI010000010.1:0-17386 GCA_964291975.1 uncultured Formivibrio sp.
TCAATCGAGAGGCGGCTGTGCGTTCGGTGGCCTCAGCTGATCGGACCTTTACCACGACATTGGCCATTGTGTTGGGTGTGGCGATCATTGGGGTTTTCTTTATTGCCCTCGTGGGTTTCTTGCTCGGGCGTTCGATCACAAATCCGATGGGCGCCATGCAGCGCGCCATCGAGCGCACCGCCAGCGAGCTGGATTTTACCGCATCGATTCCAGTCAAAGGCCGCGATGAAATAGCGCGCACGCTGATCGCTTACAACGGACTCTTGCAACGCCTGCGTGAGAGCTTTGCCAATATCCAGCAAAGCGCCCGCACCATGGAGCTTTCCGGTGAAGAGCTGGATCGCAATGCGCATGAGGTTGCGCGCAATTCCCGCCAACAGAGCGATGCCGCCGCCAGCATGGCCGCCGCCATCGAAGAAATGACCGTCAGTATCAGCCATATCGCCGATCGCTCGCACGACGCGCGCGGCGAGGCGGATCGTTCGCGCGATATCGCAGGGCGCGGCGCTGGGGTGATTATGGATACGGTGGGCAGCATTCAGTCGATTGCCAGCTCGGTGCAGAGCGCATCGGGTCGGATCGACGATCTGCAGGCTGTGAGCCAGAACATTTCTAGCGTGGTGCAAATGATTAAGGAAATTGCCGATCAGACCAATCTCTTGGCGCTCAATGCGGCGATTGAAGCGGCGCGCGCCGGCGAACAAGGGCGTGGCTTTGCCGTGGTGGCCGATGAAGTGCGCAAACTGGCGGAGCGCACCAGTGGCGCTACGCAGGAAATCGGCAAGCTGATTGAAAACATGCAGACGAGCGCGCGTGATGCGGTCGGCGCGATGGGCGGGGCGGTGGGCTCGGTCAGCGGTGGCGTGGAAAAAGCCAAGGAAGCTGGCCTTGCGATGACTGAAATCCAAGACACCATTGCGCGCATGATTGAAATCATCAGCGAGATTGCCGAATCGATTGGCGAGCAGAGTGTGGCCAGTACCACGATTTCTCAGCAGGTTGAACGCATCGCGCAGATGACCGAAGAAAATACCGAAGCCGAAGAAAGCACCGCCGCAGAAGTCGAGCGGATGGCGCAAATGAGCCGGCAGATCAATACGGCCGTCGCGCAGTACCGGGTTTGATGGAGTAAGCGCATGTCAGCCGCCAGCCAGTCTGTCGTTTTTCTGCGCGCGCTGCAGGCGCTGACCAATCGCATCCATGCCACGCAAAAGCTCGACGAGATTCTGGTCGAACTCAGTCCGGAAATCTGTCGCCTCTTTGGCGCGCAGCGGCTCACCATCTATGTGGCCAGCGAGGATGGTCGCGAGCTGATCGCCAAAGTCAAAACCGGATTGGAAGGCTTTCGCGAGCTGCGCATTCCGGTGAACGACCGCAGCATTGCCGGGTTCACGGCCAACCACAAACAGCTTTTGAACCTGCGCGATGTCTACGACGTGCAGGAACTGCACAGCTATTCGACCAGCTTGCAGTTTTTGCAGGTGGTGGATCAGCGTACGGGTTTTCATTCCAAGCAGATGTTGGTTGCGCCGGTGCTGCAAGAAGCCGACGGCACGCTGGTTGGGCTTGTGCAGTTCGTCAACACGCTCGATGGCGAGCCGTTTGACGAGGAAACTGTCGAAGGCGTGAAGTTGCTCGCCAAGACCTTGGCGATTGCGCTGCGGCAGCGGCAGCAACACGCTTTTGTGCCGCAGCATCGTTTCCATCATTTGATTGCCAGTGGCGCGCTGACGCCGGCAGCCTGGCAGGTGGCCGCGCGCGAAGCGCAACGCTCAAACCGCGATCCGGAAGACGTACTCCTGGAAAGTTATGGCGTCAGCGTGGCGCAGATCGGCGAATCGTTTGCGCATTTCTTTGGCGTTCCCTACGAGCCGCATCGCGCCGAACGCGCCAAACCGCTCGATCTGCTGCGCAATCTCAAACTCGACTATGTGCGCGAAAGCGGCTGGCTGCCGGTCGATGAAACGCCCGACGGCATTGTGCTGGTGACGCGCGATCCAGAAATGTTGCGCAGCAGTCATTCCGCCGCGCAGATTTATCCCGGCAAAAAGCTGTTGTTGCGGGTCACCACGCGCCACGATTTCCAGAAAACGCTGGAAGCTTTTTTCGATCTGGGCGAAGGCGGGCAGATTGATACGCTGCTCTCGAATATGGGGACGCCCGAAGGCCTTGAGGACGAAGAGCACAAGCTCAGCGCGGATGAGATTTCGGCTGCGCAAGACAATGAACTCGTCAAACTGGTGAACCAGATCATTGTCGATGCCTGGCGCAGCGGCGCGTCTGACATCCACATCGAACCCTATCCCGGCATTGAAAAAACCCGTATCCGCTTCCGCCGCGACGGCAATCTCGTCAACTACCGCGAAGTGCCGGCGAGCTGGCGCAACCCCTTGGTGGCGCGGATCAAGATCATGTGCGATCTCGATATTGCCGAGCGGCGCAAGCCGCAGGACGGCAAGATCAAGATGAAGAAGTTTGTGCCCAATCTCGACATCGAACTGCGTGTGGCGACCGTGCCGACGGCGGGCGGGCTCGAAGACGTGGTGATGCGCGTGCTCGCTGCGGGCGAACCGCTGCCGCTGGAAAAACTGGCGCTGTCTGAACGCAATATCGCCAATCTCAAAACCGTCATCGACAAGCCTTACGGCCTTTTCTTCGTGTGCGGGCCGACCGGATCGGGCAAGACCACCACGCTGCACTCGGTACTCAAATTTCTCAACAAGCCCGAAACCAAGATTTGGACGGCCGAAGATCCGGTCGAAATCACCCAAAAAGGCTTGCGCCAGGTGCAGGTCAACGTCAAAGCCGGGCTGACTTTTGCCAGCGTGATGCGCGCTTTTCTGCGCGCTGACCCGGACATCATCATGGTGGGCGAAATGCGCGACGCCGAAACCGCCGGCACCGGCATCGAAGCCTCGCTGACCGGCCATCTGGTGCTGGCAACGTTGCATACCAATAGCGCGCCGGAATCCGTTATCCGCCTCTTGGACATGGGCATGGATCCGTTCAATTTCGCCGATGCGCTGCTTGGCATTCTCGCCCAGCGTCTCGCGCGCCGGCTTTGCGATTGCAAAACGGCCTACGAGCCGAGCACGGCCGAAGTCGATCAATTACTCGAAGAATACGCGGTGGAACTGCTGCAAACGCGCGCTTGGCAGGCCACGCCGATGGCGCAGCGCGACGCTTTGCGTGCCGAATGGCTGCAACGCTTTGGCGCAGAGGGCAAGTTCCGCCTGTACCGCGCCAACGGTTGCGAGAAGTGCAATCACACCGGCTACAAGGGGCGCGTTGGCCTGCATGAACTCTTGGTCGGCACCGATTCGGTCAAACAGCTTATTCAGGAGCGCGCACGCGTCGCGCAGATTCTGGCGCGTGCACTCGAAGACGGCATGCGCACGCTCAAGCAGGACGGCATCCAAAAGGTGTTGGCCGGAATCACCGACATGGCGCAGGTTCGCGCCGTCTGTATCAAGTAAGGAAATCCATGAAACAACTATTGAGCGGGCTGGCGCTGGCTTTTTGCGCCCTGTGCGCGTGCGCGCAAAGCGATGACGAGATTGTGGCGGCGCGTGTGCAAACCTTTGATCGAGATGGTATCCCGCAAACGCACCCGCGTCTCTTGCTGACCCAAAAAGAGCTTCCGGCTCTGCGCGCCTGGATGGCGAGTTTGAAGGGCGATGGCGCGGCGATTTGGCAAAAAATCCGCGTTGAACCGGGCGCGGTCGATATTCCGGCCGAGCCTGAGGCTTTGCCTGCAAAGAAAAGCGGCAGCAATCCGGAAATCGCCAGACTCTGGCGCGAAGGCTACGACACCGCCAACAAGACTGGTAATTACGCCTGGCGCTTTGCCTTGCAATATCTCGTCAGCGGCGATGAAAAATATGGCCGCGAAGCCGCGCGCTGGCTGCTGGCCTTGTCCGACTGGCGCGCAGATCGCGTCGCCCTGCGCAATAACGACGAGCAATTTATTCAGGCCACGCGGCCAATGATTTTCGCTTACGACTGGGCTTATGACGCGCTCACGCCGGCTGAGCGCAGTAAGATCGAAAAAACGCTGCTGGCGCGCATTCAATTGTTGAATCAAGACCAGAAAAAGCTGTTTTTTCTGACCAGGCCCACGGCGCCGTCGAGCAGTCTGAGCCATCCGATGCGTTTTATTTCGACGGTGGGGCAGGGCGGGCTGGCGCTCTATCACGAAGCGCCGGAGGCCAAGCCCTTGCTAGCCTGGGCTTTTGAATACTACCAGCGCCAATTCCCGGTCTGGGGCGGCGCGGACGGCGGCTGGGCCGAGGGGCTGGAATACTGGTCTTCCGGACTGACTCAGCATCTGCGCTTTCTTGATGCCATGAAGCAGCTCGGGTTTGACGAGCCTTTGCAGCGCGGTTTCTTTGCCAACAATGCCTACTTTGGCGTCTACAACCTGATGCCTTATGCGGGATCTTCATTTGGCGATCTGACCAATCTCACCAAGCCCGATCCGAACCGCGCACTGCTGCTGGAAAAATTTGCGCTGCTCAATCGCGATCCATACCCGCTCGCCTTCAGCCGTCAGCTTGCCAGCCGTTATCCGGATGATCTGGGCTACTACACCTTCAATGCAATCGACTCGCTCTTGCATCTATGGCGCAAGGATCAGCTGGCGCTGCCCGCCGCGAATCTCGCAGATTTGTCGCAATCGCGTTATTTCGCCGACATCGGCTGGGTGGCGATGCACAGCCGGCTGGGCGACAAAGACCGCGACATCATGCTGACGCTGAAAAGCAGCCCGTTCGGCAGCGCGAGTCACAGCCACAATGACCAGAACGCCTTTGTGATCAATGCGTTCGGCGAGCCGCTTGCGATCCAGTCCGGCTACCGCGACTGGTACGATAGCGCGCACCACACGGGCTGGACGCGGCTGACCAAATCGAAAAATGCCATCCTGATCAATGGCGAAGGTCAGCCTTCGAAGTCGGCGAGCGCCACCGGCAAAATCGCGCGTCATCAGGCAGGGGCAGGGTTTGACTTCACGACGGGTGACGCGAGCGCAGCTTATTCCGAGCAGGCGCGCCGTGCGCTGCGGCATGTGTTCTTTGTCGATCGGCGCTATTTTGTGATGCTCGACGAGATCGCCGCCCGCGAGCCGGCTACCTTCCAATGGTTGTTGCACGCCCGCGAGCGCATGGATCTCGACGCTGCCGCCGGCCAGATCGTCAGCCGAAAAGGGCAAGCTGCGCTGCAGGTCGCCCTGCTCGAACCTGCTCCCAAGTTGCTCGACTTCAGCCAGACCGATGAATTTACCGTGCCGGTGAATGCGGCCTTCCAGAAAGGCCGACCCAATGAATGGCACACCACGGTCGGCACGCGCGAACGCAGCGAAACCGGCGAATTTTTCACCGTGCTTTACCCGTATCCCGCCAGTGAAAACGCGCCGGCGATCAGCCGGCTGACCGCGAGCAAGGGCTTTGCCGCGAAGGTCGGCAGCGACCTCGTGCTCGTCGCGCGGGAAGATGAGCGTCAGGTACGCGCCGGCGACAGCCTGCTCGACGGGCTGGCCGCTTCGGTTTCCGCTACGACCTTCACGCTGATCGAAGCCCGCGCGCTGCGTGCCGCCGGACTCGACATCGCCGCGAGCCAGCCGGTGACGCTGGAAGGTCGGCGCGAAGGCGAACGACTCACGCTGCAATTGCAAGCGCACGGCACTGCTGAAATCAAAATCCGCCAGACTCAAGCGCCGATCTCGGTAAGCGGAGCAACAGGCTGGCGCTTCGAGCAAGGTGTTCTGACGCTGCAAGTCGGCGATAATGCGCGCCGTATCGAAATCCGGAATGGAAAACCATGAATCCGCGCATCCCCGTCAATCTCGTCGCCGGCTTTCTGGGCGTGGGCAAGACCACGGCTTTAACCAAGCTTCTGGCCGACAAGCCGGCCAACGAATACTGGGCGGTGGTCGTCAATGAGTTCGGCGAAGTCGGGATCGACGGCGCAACGCTGTCGACTGCGGGCGAAGGGCTGGAAGTGGCCGAAGTGCCGGGCGGCTGCATCTGCTGCACCACAAGCCCGATGCTGCGCGTGGCGCTGACCAAACTCGTCAAAACCCGCCGTCCCGATCGCCTCTTGATCGAACCTTCGGGGCTCGGCCATCCGGCCGGCATCATCGACCTCTTGCGCGATCCGCTGATGGCGCAGTCGTTTGAAGTGCGCGCGGTCGTGACGTTGATCGATCCGCGTCATCTGGAAGACAGCCGCTACACCAGCCACGAAACCTGGCGCGACCAGATCCAGCTCGCGGACGTGCTGGTGCTGAACAAATGCGATCTCGCCGACGTGGCGCAGATCGAACGCGCGCGCCAGATGGCCGCGGCGCTGTTTCCGCCCAAGCTCGCAGTGGCGGAGTCGGTCAACGGCGCTTTCGATGCCGCCCTGCTCGATCTGGAGTTGCATCCGGAACGCTGGCCCGAAGCGCCCACGGAACACGCGCACAGTGCGAATCCGGCCAAGAATCCGCTCGCCCCGCGCCGCAAGAAAACAGCCGAGGAGGAAACGATCTGGCCGATCCGCAAGACGCAGTCGAGCCTGGGTTCGCACAGCTGCGGCTGGATTTTTCCGCCGGAGACGATGTTTTACAGTGCGGCCATCGCTGACTTGTTCGAAGCGTTTAGCCAGGCCGAAGGTCTTGGTTTGCAGGGGATGAGTCGCGGCAAAGGTGTTTTTCATACCGAGCGCGATTGGTATCGTTTTGACTGGGTGGACGGTTATCCCGGTGCTGCGCTGGCGGCTTGGCGGCGCGACAGCCGTATGGAAGTGATTGTGCAAAGTAAAACGCCGCCCGATTGGGCGGCGCTGGAGCAAAAGTTGTTGGCTGCCAAGATGGGCTGATTCAGCGATGCCCCGGTTGTGCGCCGGTGGCGACCATGTCGGCTAAGGTCGGGGTGTGCTGTTCGATGAGATGCAATTTTTCAAGCTCACGAATGCCAATCTGCACATCTATTTCTGGCAGCATCGGAGAGCAAAGTTCGTCCATTGTTTTGCGCCCGTCGATCATGATCAACAGACGGCGCAGCTTGCTGTTGATCAGACCCGTGCGGTGTTCGATCTCGTGAAACCCTTTGCCGGTTTTTTGATAGACCATGTAGCCGAAATCCATCGCTGTCTCCTGTCTGCCGGATCGAGATTTGATTTTGTAGTCATTGCCTGGAAACTACAAGGGATCTCTTGCGCCATGCACCGGGTCATGGCCTGTGGATAAGATGACTGTGTTATTCTCGCGACGATTGAATCTTCGTTGGTCCCCTGCAATGTCTCTTTTTAGTTCTTTGAAATTTCTCACAACGGTCAATGATTTGCGCCAGTTGCCGGCGGAAGGCCTTGAAGTGGCTTTTGCCGGACGCTCCAACGCGGGCAAGTCCAGCGCCATCAACACGTTGGCGAACCACACTCGCTTGGCCTTTGTCTCTAAAACGCCCGGTCGCACGCAGCATATTAATTATTTTGATTTTGGCGGTGAGCGTCGCTTGGTCGATCTGCCAGGTTATGGCTATGCGGAAGTTCCTGTTGCTATACGGGCACATTGGGAAAAATTGCTCGGCCATTATCTGATGACCCGAGCCAACCTGATTGGCCTGGTGCTGATTATGGATTGCCGCCGCCCGCTGACGGAGCTGGATCGTCAGATGATCGATTGGTTTCGGCCTACCGGCAAACCTATCCATTGCCTGTTGACCAAGGCTGACAAGCTTTCGCGGCAAGACCAGATTAAGACTTTGCGCGCTGTTCAGGCCGAGTTTGCCGAAGATGACTTGTTAACCGTGCAGCTATTTTCCAGCCTGAAAAAACAAGGTGTTGATACGGTTGAAGAAGTGGTCGGTACTTGGTTTGACGCAATGCGCATGGAAGTTGGAGAGCAAGAGCCGATTGCCAAAGCGGATGATTAAGCGAACTTGCATTTCGCCGATCCCAATCTAGACTGGCCTTGGGTGCACCCCTGCACCTGCCCACTTTCCCTCCCTGAGTGGGCGTTCGGACCATGTACCGAACCTCTGTGACCCCGACCACTCCCCTTGGGATCGGGGTTTCTTTTTTGCTAATTCATATTGCAAAAACATCAGTTTCAATGATCCATCGAATCCTGATATTGCCTTTGTGCTGTCAATCCGGATACCATGTCTGCGCTCATAATGACGGAATTGACTTTGTTTCCAAGCCGGAATGGCAATACAGCCCACAGTTGTGGAAGGAGCGTGAATGTCTAATCTGACCGGCGTAAAAGTGTTGGTGATTGATGACAGCAATACCATCCGTCGCAGCGCCGAAATTTTTCTGGGTCAGGCGGGTTGTGAAGTGGTGCTCGCAGAAGATGGCTTCGACGCCCTTGCGAAAATTGTTGATCATCGTCCTGACATCATCTTTGTGGACATCATGATGCCCAAGCTCGATGGCTATCAGACTTGCGCTCTGATCAAGAAAAACCCCCATTTCAAAACGACCCCCGTGATCATGCTGTCGTCCAAGGATGGCTTGTTTGATCGTGCGCGTGGCCGCATGGTTGGCTCGGATGAATATTTGACCAAGCCTTTTACCAAAGACAGCTTGCTTGAAGCAGTCGGCGCGCATCGCCCGACTAACTGATTCGGAACCTTGACGGAAATAACGAAAATGGCCATCAAAAAAATTCTTATTGTTGACGACTCCCCGACTGAGCGTCATTTCCTCGGTGAACTGCTGACCAAGCATGGTTTTCAGATTATGACGCTGGAATCGGGTGAAGAGGCTGTTGCCAAAGCGGCGGATCTCATGCCCGATCTGATCCTGATGGATGTGGTGATGCCGGGAATGAATGGCTTTCAAGCCACCCGTACAATCACCAAGGATGAGCGCACCAAGCATATTCCGGTGATTATGTGCACCTCCAAAAATCAGGAAACAGACATGGTTTGGGCGCGTCGTCAGGGCGCAACTGAATATGTCGTCAAGCCGGTTGATCCCCAGGATCTGTTGTCCAAAATCGCAGCGCTGTAAAACTCAGCCTCGCCGGAGTAATCATGGCCAAACGCATCAGCTTGCGTGAGTACCAGGAGGGCATGATCGCCCGCCTGCAAGGGGTGACGTCGGCCAGCCAGGAAGATGCCCGTTTGGGCGTTGAAGTGGCTGGTGAACGCTGGTTGCTGGATTTGGCGGACATCGCTGAGGTCTTGCCTTTGCCGACTGTTGCGCCTGTGCCGCTGGCGCAAGCCTGGTTTCGTGGCGTGGCCAATATTCGCGGTAATCTGGTCAGCGTGGTGGATCTGCAGGCGTTTTTTGGTGGCAATGCACTGACTCCGACTTCATTTTCCCGCTTGTTATTGTTGCACCCCAAGCATTTGCCGCATGCCGGAGTGCTGGTGACACGTATGTTGGGGCTGCGGCACTTGGCGGAAATGGTGGAGATGCCACGACAGGCTGCTGATCCGGCTTGGTTAACCGGGCGGTATCAGGATGAATCTGGTTGTGAGTGGCGAGTTTTGGGTGTAGCTCAGCTTGCTGTTGAGCCAGCTTTTTTGCGTACGGGCATTATTGCTTAATCAGGATTTACCAGGGCAAAGCCCACGAAGGAGTGTCAAATGGCGTTGTCGGACAAGATCAAGGGGATGTTTTCCCGCTCCGGTGGTTCGGCTGGAGATGGAAAACCGAATTCCATGAATACCACGACTTGGATCATGGATCGTATTCGTTTGCCGGAAATGAGCGATGAAAAAGCGCTCAAGCCGCTGCCCTTCATCGGTCACATGCCGCCACGTCAGCAGATGGCTTTGCTGCTGGTTGTGATGTTTGCTTCGGTGGCGCTGTTTACCACGGTGGCTTTCCTTTCCAACAAAGTGACCGGTCAGTATGCCGTGCTGCGCTCGGTGTCCACTGAAATGGAAATGCTCTCGCAGCGGATTGCGCGTGCGGCAACCCGTGCAGCTGCCGGCGATGAAGATTCCTTTGCGGTGCTGAAGTCCGCCTATGAGAAATTTGACAAAGACTTGGGTGAAATCCAGACCTACGCCGCCTTGCTGGGTCTCGGTCGTGACGCTGAGGTTGGCCTCGGCCAGATCAAGGATACTTGGGGGGAAAGCTTCAAACCCAACAAGAACAACCCGACGGTCGAGTCCATTTTGAAAAACAAAAATGCGTTGGTGCTGCTGGGCTCCAGTGTGTCGGCCATTAACCTTAATGACGCCAAGCTGTTCGAAGCAACCCAGCGCCTTCTGAGCGAACTGCAAAAAAGCAAGGACACTGGCGCACGTACCCTGTATTACGCCAACCAGTTGCCATTGTGGACAATGCGAATTGCCAAGAACGCTAACGCCGTGCTGGCTGACGAACGTCTGAACCTGGAAACGGTGACGATGCTCAATCGCGACGTGAGTAACTTCAACGACGTGTTGCGTGGTTTCACTGAGGGTAACGAAGAAAGCCAGATCGACATCATTGAAGATGATGTGGCACAAGCCATTCTTGCTGAAATTGATACGTTGGCAGCGCCACTCAAGGGCGTGATTTCGGCTGTGGCGCAGAACGAACAATCCTTGGTGGACAGCCGGACGGCCAGTTATCAAGTGGTGCGCGAATCGGAAAAACTGCTGGAAGGCTCGACCTTGCTTTCGCGTTACTACGAACAGCAAACCAGCCGTATGTTCAGCAACATCTTCCAGATTCTGATGGTGGTTCTGGCCTTGGTTGCCCTGTACCAGTTGGTGCGTGTGTTTAACCAAGAAGCCGTGCGTCGTCGTCTGCAGTCTGAAACCGAAAACCGTCGTAACCAGGACGCCATTTTGCGCCTGCTGAACGACATGGCCGAC
The DNA here is from genome assembly GCA_964291975.1 of uncultured Formivibrio sp. Taxonomy (GTDB): domain Bacteria; phylum Pseudomonadota; class Gammaproteobacteria; order Burkholderiales; family Chitinibacteraceae; genus CAXYUI01. The sequence continues at coordinate 10,803 of CAXYUI010000010.1, forward strand.
CTCGCCGATGGTGACTTGACCGTGCGTGCGGCGGTGACGGAAGACCTGACCGGCGCTATTGCCGACTCGATCAACTTCACCATTGAAGAATTGCGTTCGCTGATTACCGAAATTAACCGCGCAACCGGGCAGGTGAACCAAGCGACCGAGCAAGCGCAGTCGATCTCGAATGAACTGCTCTCCGCTGCGGAACGACAGTCCAAGGAAATTCAACACAGTAGCGAAACGGTTGACCAGATCGTGCGCTCGATTCAGGAAGTGTCCTCGACGGCTGCTGAATCGGCACAGGTGGCGCGCTCCTCGCTGTCGGCGGCTGAACAAGGCGCCGAGGCGGTGGGTAACCAGATCAAGGGCATGAACGAAATTCGTGAACAGATCCAGGAAACCGCCAAGCGAATCAAGCGTCTGGGTGAATCGTCACAAGAAATTGGCGAAATCGTGGAACTGATTTCCGACATTACCGAGCAGACCAACGTGCTGGCGCTGAACGCCGCCATTCAGGCTGCCGCTGCCGGTGAAGCCGGCCGAGGCTTCTCGGTGGTGGCCGAAGAAGTGCAGCGACTGGCCGAACGTTCCGGTGAAGCAACCAAGCAGATTGGCGCGATTGTGAAGACCATTCAGGCCGACACGCACGATGCCGTGGCCGCCATGGAAGTGTCGACCCAGGGTGTGGTGGAAGGCGCCAAGCTGTCTGATGCCGCCGGTACCGCGCTGTCTGAAATTGGTCAGGTGTCGGTGCAGTTGGCGCGTCTGATTGAGTCGATCGCCAAGGAAACGGACGATCAGACCCGATTGGCAGCCCGCGTGAGTGCGTCGATGCGCGACATTCTGGCGATTACCGAACAAACTACGCAGGGCGCCAAACAGTCCGAAGCCGCCGTGAGCCAGTTGACCGGCCTGGCTTCCGACTTGAAGGAATCCGTATCGGGCTTCAAGCTGTCCTGATCCCCTTTTTGATCTCAGGCGAGCCGTATCGGCTCGCCCCAGCACGGGTGTTACTTGATGAGCGTGCATACCGAATTCGATAACAGTTCCCTTGTCTGGGTCAAAAGCGAGATTGATGATTCGCTGCTGCGCGTCCGTGACGCTCTGCAGCGTGTCACGACTGGCAATGACTCTGACGCTTTGCGCCATGCGCAGATCTACCTGCACCAGGTTTATGGCGCTCTGACTTTGGTCGAGCTGCCGGGCTTGGCGCGCTTCTGCGAAGAACTCGAGCAGGCATTGGGCGCCGTCGCCCGTGCGGAAGTGCCGCCGCAGGCGCTCGATCAAATCTCGTTGGGGCTGCAGGAAATCACTGACTACCTCGAACGACTGATGGCTGGCGGCGACAATGTCCCGCTGGTGCTACTGGTGCAGTTCCGGAAACTGGCCGCCTTGCGTGGCGAGCAAGTTTCTGGCGCCGAGTTGTTCTTTCCGCAATTGCGGATGGATGTCCCGGCTGGTCTGCCGAGCAAGCGTCTTGCGGAGGCGGACTTCGCGGCTTTCTTCAAACAGCAGCGTGCCCGTTTTGAAAGCGGCTTACTGCGCTGGCTGCAAAAACAGCCAAATGGCATGCAATTGATGGTGGCCAGCCTGGCTGACATTGCTGCTTGCCAGCAGGCCGCCATCGTACGTTCTTTCTGGTGGACTGCCACGGCCTTGGTGCATGGCTTGTCGACCAACCGAACAGTTTTTGATCTTGATACCAAGCAGATTCTGATGCGATTGAATCTGCAGTTGCGCCGCCTTGCCGATGGTTCGGGCAAGGTCGCTGAACGCCTGTTTCGCGACATGTTGTATTTGCTGGCTCAAATGGAAAGCGATAGCAAGCTTGCCTCCATTTTGCGTCAGCAATTTGCGCTGACCAGTTTGTTCCCGAGTGCAGAAGATGTTCGTGTATCGAGCGAGCAGGGCGCCGGGCTGCAAGTGGCGCGCACCGTGCGAGACAATCTGCGTGCCATCAAGGAAATTTGGTCACGCATCGCCAGCGGTCAGCCTGATCGTTTGGCACAGCTTAAACACCTGTTGTTACAGGATTCGGCCAAGATCGAAGCGATGGGCTCCGATTCCTTGACGCGCTTGTGGCAAGGTTTGTTGGCCGCGATCGCTCGCTATGAAACCCACGCGCCGTCCGAGTCCGATGCCTTGGAGTTTGCAACCGGCTTGTTGCTGGTTGATAACGCGCTTGCGGTTTACCCGGCCATTCATGACGATTTCTTGCTGCAAGTCGATGCGATCTTGGCGCGACTGCAAAATCCGGATAACGCCCCCGAGTTGCCACAGCTTGATTCCGTTTCGCGAGAAGCATACGAAAAGCTCTTGCTGACTCAGTTGGCGCAAGAAATTCGCAGCAATCTGCTGGCGGTTGAAGAAGTGCTGGATGGCTTCTTCCGCGACCCAGAAAACAAAGAAGCGCTGGATCAGATCCACGCACCGCTGCGCCAGGTTGAAGGCGCTTTGCTGATGCTCGATCGCAATGCCGCGGTGAGCTTGCTGAAAGAGTGCGAACGGCGCATTGCGGCCTACATGGTTCCGGAAGCGGCAACTCCGACTCAAGCCGAGCTGGAAGATCTAGCCGAAGCGCTTTCCTCCTTGGGCTTCTATGTCAACGATCTGGAGCAAGGACGAGACAATCCGGCCTCGCTGCAAGCGGTTATTGAGCGACTCATTGGCGAACAAGCTGCGCCGGACGAATCCGCACTGGCGAACGCCATGCTTGAGGCTGAACCCGAAGCACCGGGCAAAGCCGCGCCAGCGCCAACGCCGGTGGCTGCGCCTGTTGAAGAAAACAAGCCTCTGCCTGTTTCGGATGCCGCTATCGACGCCGAGCTGCTTGAGGTCTACCTCGAAGAGGCCGTGGAAGTGCTGGCCTCGATCAATGACCATCTGCAAGTTTGCCGCGACGCCCCGCATGACCGCGAAGCGCTGACCATCATTCGTCGTGGTTTCCACACGCTCAAGGGCAGTGGCCGCATGGTCGGCTTGTATCAGCTCGGTGAAGTCGCGTGGGCGATCGAACAGGTCATGAATAAATGGCTGCAGGCTGAAAAGCCCGCAACGGCCACACTGCAAGGCTTGGTTCAGGACGCGCACGATGCCTTCTGTCTGTGGGTTGAAGAGCTCAAGGCGAATGGGACGGTCGCTGTAGAAGCTTCTGCCTTGATCCGCGCTGCCGACGCTTTGCGTAATGGCTTGGATCAAGCTGCAGAATCTCCTGAACCCGCCTCGGTGATTGAAGAATCCAAGAGCGAAGAAATTCAGATCGGCCACGTTTCGGTCTCAGCAACCTTGTATGCCCTGTTTAGTGAGGAGGCAGGACGTTATCTGGCTGCGCTCAAACATGGCGTCGCCACGCTGGCTGAAGAGCAGCGCGTGGAAGAGGGCTTTATCCTGGCGGCGCATACCTTGGGCGGTATTGCCTCCACGGCGGGCTTTCGCAAACAGGGCGAGCTTTCTTACGCCGTCGAGCATGCGTTACAGCAGCTCGGTGCGGATGCCGGTCAAGAACTGCCGTTATTGACCGAAGCCGTCTCCGCGCTCGATACCATGCTGAACGCGATTTTCATGAGACAGACTCCTGACGAAGCGCCCGCGCTGGTTGCTCGGCTTGACGCGATCAAGATGGAGGTCAGCGAAGGCAAGCTGGGGGAGTTTGAATCCCCGCTGGTAGAAGTCGCGCCAGCGGGCGAGGTCAATACCCTTGCTGCAGATGAATTCGAATTCTCACTGGATCTTGACGTACAGGAAGCGCCGGCCAGCGCGCCGAATGTGCCTGAATTCGATCTTGCCGCAGCGCTTGACGATTTGCTTCTGGATGGTGAGCCTCTGCAGACCGAGGCTCTGACATCCGCGCCTGAAGAGTTGCTGACGCCAACGATGGATGTCGCCCCCTTCTTGGAGGACGAAGCATCTTTGGATTTGCCGGCACTGCTTGAGATGGATGAATCATCCATTCCGTCCTTGCCTGATGCGCCTGTTTTGGACATGGCTGCAGAGCAAGAGGAGCAACACCTCGATGCGGACATGCCAATCGCGCTGGATCAGCTCCCGGTCGAGCTCGAGGCTGAGCCTGTATTGACCTTGGATGTTGCAGAAGAAGAGCTGCAGGCCGAACTGTTGGCGGCCAACGCTGAGCTTGAGGAATCGCAACAGGACGTATTGCCCGCGCAGGATGAGCAAGAAGCTGCAGCGCAACAAGAGCCCCAGGAAGAACTGCTTGCGCCAGAACCGGCGGAAGCGGAAGAAATCTTGTCCGATGAGCAAGAAGTATTTGATCTTGGCGAGTTGCTTGCGCTGGATGGGGATGAGGTCGATGAGGGCGCGGTATTGCTGTCTGGCGCCGACCTGATTGAGGCCGTTGAATCCGAAGCCGCACCGTCGGTGAATGTCTCGTCCCTGCTGAATCTTGAAGTGCTGGCCGGCGGTGATGTTGACACCTTGCCTCTTGCCGCTGTGCCGCCATCCATTGAAACCTTGTTGCCGGTGGTGACCGGCGACGAAAACGTGCGCGCGCAGATTGAAGCCGATTTCCTGGATGATATTGACGATCAATTGTTGCCAATTTTCATCCAAGAAGCGGACGAGTTATTGCCCAAGATTGGCCGCGAATTGCATGCGCTGGCGGATGGCCTGGGTGATGCCGAGTCGTTGAAGCAGCTCAAGCGAACCTTGCATACCGTCAAGGGCAGCGCGCGGATGTCGGGTGCGATGCGCATGGGTGAAGCCGCGCACCGGATGGAATCGCGCCTGGAAGATGCAGGCGAAGTGCTGGATGCCGCATTGGTGCCCCAGCTCGAAGGCGATTACGACTTGCTGATGGCCTTCTTCGACGAAGTGTCTGGTCGCAAGGCGCCGCCGACGGCTGTTGCCGCTCCGGGCGCTTCGCCGACGACTCCGACGCCAGCCGTACAACAGCGCTTGATCATTGGCACCGAAAGCGACGGTCAAACGACGATTCGGGTGAAGTCTGAGCTGGTCGATCAGTTGGTGAACCAGGCCGGTGAAGTGGCGATTTCGCGGTCGCGCATTGAAGCAGAAATGCTGTCGCTCAAGGGCTCTTTGACCGACTTGACGGAAAACGTGGCGCGCTTGCGCACGCAGTTGCGCGAAATTGAAATCCAGGCCGAAAGCCAAATGCAAGCGCGGACCAAAGAGTTGCAGTCCTTGCATGGCGACTTTGACCCGCTGGAGTTCGACCGTTTTACGCGCCTGCAGGAGCTGACTCGCTTCTTGGCTGAAAGCGTGAATGACGTGGGCAATGTGCAGCAAGCTTTGCTCAAAAATCTGGACGAATCGAATGCGGCGCTGACCGCACAGGGGCGGATGACGCGCGACCTGCAGCAAAGTCTGATGCGTGTTCGTCTGGTGCCGTTTGGCAGCGTTTCTGAACGTTTGTATCGCTTGGCGCGACAAACCGGCAAGGAAGTGGGCAAAAAGGTTAACTTGGAAATCAAGGGCGCTGCGGTTGAAATTGATCGTGGTGTGCTGGAAAAAATGATTTCCCCGTTTGAGCACATGCTGCGCAACGCGATTGACCATGGTCTTGAAGTGCCAGAAGTTCGTGCACAAGCCGGCAAATCGGACTTCGGTGAAATTGCAGTCGATGTGCGTCAGGAAGGCAGCGAACTGGTGATCCTGCTTAAGGATGACGGTCGTGGCCTTGATCTTTCGCGTATCCATGCCAAAGCCATCGACAAAGGCTTGGTGCGTGCCGATCAGCAGCTCAGCGAAACTGAAATCGGGCAACTGATTTTTGAACCGGGTCTGTCCACGGCTTCTAACGTGACGCAATTGTCCGGTCGCGGTATCGGCATGGACGTGGTCAAGAACGAAATCAGTAACCTCGGTGGCCGTATTGATCTGACCACCGTGCCGGGTCAGGGGACAACCTTCACGATTCGTCTGCCGCTGACCTTGGCGGTGACACAGGTGCTCTTGGTTCGTTCGGGTGAGCGCTTACTGGCCTTGCCGTCCGTGATGGTTGAGCAGGTTCAGGAACTCAAGCAAGAAGCATTGGCGCGGGTTTACGATAATCGTGAGCAGGAATGGATGGGGCAGCGTTATCGCTTCGCCTATTTCCCTCGCCTGCTGGGTGATCTTGAAACCGCACCGGAACAGCAGCGTTATTCCACAGTGCTCTTGCTGCGTTCTGGCGCAGAGCGCATGGCCTTGCACATTGACGAGCTGGTGAAGGGTCAGGAAGTGGTGGTCAAGCCGATCGGTCCGCAGCTTTCGCGGATTCCGGGTGTGGTTGGAGCGACCGTGCTGGGTACTGGCGAAATTGTGATGATCCTGAATCCGCTGGTGCTGCTGCAACTGGCGCCGCAAATTGCCGAAGTTGCGCCTGCCGCGCGAGCCATGAAGCCGGAAAATATCACCCACGAAGTGCTGAAGACCGCACCGGTGGTGATGGTGGTCGATGATTCGCTGACCGTGCGCAAAATTACGGGACGCCTGCTTGAACGAGAAGGCTTCCAGGTGGTGACTGCGAAAGATGGTGTGGATGGCCTGCAGAATCTGCAGGAAGTGAAACCGGATGTCATGTTGGTCGACATTGAAATGCCGCGGATGGATGGTTTTGAATTCACCCGCAATGTCCGTGC
>CAXYUI010000011.1:0-16454 GCA_964291975.1 uncultured Formivibrio sp.
GACGACATCCCACTGATCAAGGGCTCGGCTCTGAAGGCGCTGGAAGGCGACCAATCCCCGATCGGCGAACCGGCCATCTTCGCGCTGGCTGATGCTCTGGATTCCTACATTCCGGAACCGGAGCGCGCAATTGACCAGCCGTTCCTGATGCCGATCGAAGACGTGTTCTCGATCTCGGGTCGCGGTACGGTGGTGACGGGTCGTGTTGAGCGCGGTATCGTCAAGGTTGGTGAAGAAATCGAAATCGTGGGTATCAAGCCGACGGTCAAGACTACCTGTACTGGCGTTGAAATGTTCCGCAAGCTGCTCGACCAAGGTCAAGCTGGCGACAACATCGGCGCGCTGCTGCGTGGTACCAAGCGTGAAGATGTTGAGCGTGGCCAGGTTCTGGCTAAGCCGGGTTCGATCACCCCGCACACCAAGTTCGAAGGTTCGGTGTACGTGCTGTCCAAGGATGAAGGTGGTCGTCACACCCCGTTCTTTAACGGCTACCGTCCGCAGTTCTACTTCCGTACCACCGACGTGACCGGTTCGGTCGAGTTGCCGGCTGGTATTGAAATGGTGATGCCGGGCGACAACGTTGAAGTAATCGTGTCGCTGATCTGTCCGATCGCCATGGAACAAGGTCTGCGTTTCGCCATCCGTGAAGGTGGTCGTACCGTTGGTGCTGGTGTGGTGGCAAAAGTAATCGAATAAGCAAATTTGCTTGTTCCCAAAAGGGGTGGTGTGTTTTATAATGCCGCCCTTCCTCGTAGGCGAGTAGCTCAATAGGTAGAGCACCGGTCTCCAAAACCGGGGGTTGGGGGTTCGAGACCCTCCTCGCCTGCCAGATAACCTGCAGAGCCGTTCAGATGATGAGCGGCTCTGTTCTCTATCGGTTTACCGAAAAGAATGCGATGAATAGCCTCGATAAGGTCAAGATCGGTCTGGCGCTGCTGCTGGTTGCAGCTGGCGTCTATGGTTTTTATGCACTGCCTGAAGCACAGACCTTGGTGCGCTCGCTGCTTGTTGTGGCGGGTTTGCTCTTGGCTGTTGGCTTGATCTGGTTTACCCAGATGGGGCGTGATTTTGTGGAATATGCGCGCGATTCCTGGAAGGAGGCGCAGAAGGTCGTCTGGCCCAAGAAAAAAGAAACCTGGCAAATGACACTGATTGTGTTCGTGTTTGTTGGGGTGCTGGCGGCATTCATGTGGATTGTTGACTCCGGTTTGGCCTGGCTTTTTTATGATGTGGTGCTTGGCCGTTAAGGCTGGGGCTTGCGGAGAGCACAAATGGCAATGCGTTGGTATGTGGTACACGCCTATTCCGGCTTCGAGAAGAGTGTGATGAAGGCATTGAAGGAGCGTATTGAGCGCTCTGGTATGCAGCACATGTTTGGTCAGATCCTGGTTCCGGTTGAAGAAGTCATGGAAGTCAAGGATGGTCGCAAGGCGCTGACCGAGCGCAAATTTTTCCCGGGCTACGTGCTGGTCGAGATGGATATGTCCGACGAGTCTTGGCACTTGGTCAAGAGTACGCCTAAGGTGACGGGTTTTGTGGGTGGTTCGGGTAATCGGCCGACGCCAATTACTGAGCGCGAAGCGCAGGCCATTCTGAAGCAGATGCAAGAAGGCGTCGAGAAGCCCAAGCCCAAGGTTCTGTTTGAAGTGGGTGAGGTGCTGCGTGTGACCGAGGGGCCGTTCGCAGACTTCAATGCCACGGTCGAAGATGTGGATTACGACAAGAGTCGCCTGAAGGTTTCGGTGCTGATTTTTGGTCGTGCCACGCCGGTTGAAGTGGATTTTGCGCAGGTCGAAAAAGTCTGATCTGTGAGAAAGTGGCGCCCTTTGGGGCGCCTTTTTGGGGAGCGGGTTTTGCCCGCGTTTGACCCGTTTTAGGAGCACAAAATGGCAAAGAAAGTCATCGGCTATATCAAGCTGCAAGTGCCCGCTGGTAAAGCCAATCCGTCGCCGCCCATCGGCCCGGCTCTTGGTCAGCGCGGCCTTAACATCATGGAATTCTGTAAGGCGTTTAACGCCCAGACTCAAGGCGTAGAGCCGGGTCTGCCGATTCCGGTGGTGATTACTGCTTACGCAGACAAGTCCTTCACCTTCGTGATGAAAACCCCGCCGGCCACCATTCTGATCAAGAAGGCTGTGGGCATCACCAAGGGTTCTTCCAAGCCGCATACCGACAAGGTTGGCACGATTACTCGCGCCCAGCTGGAAGAAATCGCCAAGACCAAGTCGCCCGACCTGACTGCCGCCGATCTGGATGCAGCAGTTCGCACCATCGCCGGCTCCGCCCGCTCGATGGGTCTGAATGTGGAGGGTGTGTAACATGGCTAAGGTTTCCAAGCGTCTTGCTGCGCTGAATGCGCAAGTTGACAGCAACAAGCTGTACGCCATCGACGAGGCAATCACTCTGGTTAAGGGTGCTGCTACCGCCAAGTTCAACGAGTCTATCGATGTGGCTGTGAACCTCGGCGTTGATCCGCGTAAGTCTGACCAAGTGGTTCGTGGCGCTGTTGTGCTGCCTAAGGGTACTGGCAAGTCGGTTCGCGTTGCCGTGTTTACCCAAGGTGCCAATGCTGAAGCCGCCAAGGCTGCTGGTGCTGACATCGTTGGTTTTGACGACCTGGCTGAACAAGTCAAGGCTGGCAATATCAACTTCGACGTCGTGATTGCCTCCCCGGATGCAATGCGCGTTGTGGGTCAATTGGGTCAGATTTTGGGCCCGCGTGGCCTGATGCCGAACCCGAAGGTTGGCACTGTGACTCCGAACGTTGCTGAGGCTGTGAAGAACGCCAAGGCTGGTCAAGTTCAGTACCGTACCGACAAGGCAGGTATTATCCACGCCACGATCGGTCGCGCTTCTTTCGAAGCGGCTGATCTGAAGGAAAACCTGGTTGCTCTGGTTGATGCCCTGCAAAAGGCGAAACCGGCATCCTCCAAGGGTGTGTACTTCAAGAAACTGGCTGTTTCCAGCACGATGGGTGTGGGCGTTCGCGTCGATACCGCTAGCGTACTGGCATAAAGAACTTTGGGCCCCTGCTGGCAGCTTGCTGTGGGTGGGGGAGTGTCAAAGACCGTAGGGGGCTTGGATGTAAGGAGTTAGGTGTGAGGAGTGAGGTGTTTGCTCTTCGCCTGATTCTGTACTGAAGACCTTAATCGGAATGCAAAGGTTTGATGTAAAGAGTTTGGGTTTTACCCCTCACTCCTTACCCCTCTCGCCTCACTGATTCCTCCCTACGCAGACGGTAAACCCAATCATAAGACATCGAGATGAATGCAAATCCCTCCCGAAGTCTCCTGAATTCAAGGTTGCCGTTTGTTTGGGTGGCGCGGTTTGCCCGCGCTGAACTTAACCGATTGGAGGTATAACCTTGAGTCTCAATATTGAAGACAAAAAGGCAGTCGTAGCCGAGATCGCCGCCGAAGTGGCTGGCGCTCAGACTATCGTGATTGCCGAATACCGTGGCATCGAGGTTGCCAGCATGACTCGTCTGCGCAAGCAGGCTCGCGAGTCCGGCGTTTACCTGCGCGTTCTGAAGAACACGCTGGCGCGTCGCGCGGTACAAGGAACCCCGTTCGCTGAACTGGCTGACAAGATGGTTGGCCCGCTCGTGTACGGTATTTCTGTAGACCCGATTGCTGCAGCCAAGGTTCTGAACGACTTCGCCAAGAAAGACGACAAGATCGTCATCAAGGCCGGTTCTTATGATGGCAAGGTGCTGAATGCCGCTGAAGTTGGCGCGCTGGCAAGCATCCCGAGCCGCGAAGAGCTGTTGTCCAAGCTGCTGTACGTCATGAAGGCGCCGTTGTCCGGCTTCGTTCGTGGCCTGGCCGCTTTGGCAGAGAAGCAGACCGAAGCCGCTTAAGCATTCCGTTTTTCATACATTCTGACAAGATTTTCAGGAGATTTACAAATGGCTCTGACCAAAGAAGACATCCTCGAAGCCGTTGGCGCTTTGACTGTTCTGGAACTGAACGACCTGGTAAAGGCGTTTGAAGAAAAGTTCGGCGTTTCCGCCGCTGCTGTTGCTGTTGCTGGCCCGGCTACTGCCGCTGCTGCAGTTGAAGAAAAGACCGAATTCGACGTGATCCTGACCGGCGCTGGCGCCCAGAAGGTTGGCGTGATTAAGGTTGTGCGCGAAGTGACTGGCCTGGGTCTGAAGGAAGCTAAGGATCTGGTTGACGGTGCTCCGAAGCCTGTTAAGGAAGGCGTATCCAAGGCTGATGCTGAAGCCATGGTGAAGAAGCTCGTCGAAGCCGGTGCTACGGCTGAGATCAAGTAATCGTCTCCGGACGATTGCGTAAGGCAGGCGGAGTAATCCGCCTGCCATTTTGCGTTTGTGCGATTTGCCCCTGCCAGAAGGCAAACCGGAAATCATGTCCGGCTGGTTTGCGGTTTGTCTTTTGCGCCCTCACTCCATGGAGAGTTTATGAGTATGGAATACTCGTTCACTGAGAAGAAACGTATTCGCAAGAGTTTTGCGAAGCGGGCGAGCGTCCTCGAAGTGCCGTTCCTGTTGGCTACGCAGATCGATTCCTATACGGAATACCTGCAACTGGGTGTGCCGGTGGAAGCTCGCCGTAACATCGGCCTGCAGGCTGCGTTTACTTCGATTTTTCCGATTGTTTCGCACAACGAAAACGCTCGACTTGAGTTTGTCCACTACATGCTGGGCGAGCCCCCGTTTGATGTGATCGAGTGTCAACAGCGCGGCATCACTTTTGCTGCCCCGCTGCGCGCCCGTGTCCGTCTGGTCATTATGGATCGCGAAGCGGCCAAGCCGACCGTCAAGGAGGTCAAAGAGCAAGACGTTTACTTCGGCGAAATTCCGCTGATGACCAACAACGGCTCGTTCGTGATTAACGGCACCGAGCGCGTCATCGTCTCGCAGCTGCATCGCTCACCGGGCGTGTTCTTTGAGCACGACAAGGGTAAAACCCATAGCTCGGGCAAGCTGCTGTTCTCGGCTCGCGTGATTCCTTACCGCGGTTCGTGGCTCGACTTCGAATTTGATGCGAAGGATCTGCTGTTCTTCCGGATCGACCGTCGTCGCAAAATGCCGGTTTCGATTCTGCTCAAAGCCCTGGGCTTCAATGTCGAAGAAATCTTGTCGATGTTCTTCGATACGGACACCTTCTATCTGTCGAAAGAAGGCCTGTCGATGGAATTGGTGGCTGATCGTCTGCGTGGCGAATTGGCCAAGTTCGACATCGTGGCTGAAGATGGCAAAGTCTTGGTACAAAAAGACAAGCGCATCACGGCCAAGACCATTCGTGATATCGCCGCCGCCGGCATTCAGCGCATTGATGTGCCGCTGGATTCCTTGATCGGTCGCGTATTGGCGCATAACGTCGTCAACGCCGAAACCGGCGAAGTGGTGGCCAAGGCCAACGAAGAAATTACCGAAGAATTGGCCGTCAAGTTTGAACTGGCCAAGGTACCTGAAGTCCGCGTGCTGTATGTCAACGACCTGGATCAGGGCGCTTACATGTCGGCCACCTTGCGCAGCGACGATGCTGACAGCCAATGGGCTGCTCGCGTCGCGATCTATCGCATGATGCGTCCGGGCGAACCGCCGACCGAAGATGCGGTTCAGGCCTTGTTCAATGGCATGTTCTTCTCCGAAGATCGTTATGATCTGTCGGCTGTGGGTCGCATGAAATTCAACAGCCGCGCTTATCCGGATCGTTTGGATGAGAAGGCGCCGGGCTGGTTGCGCAACTTCTATGCGCGCGTTGGCGAAAGCTTCAAGGCCAATGCTGGCATTCTGACCACCGACGACATCGTCGCCGTGATCGGCATCCTGCTGGAACTGCGTAACGGTCGCGGCGACGTGGACGATATCGACCACCTCGGCAACCGTCGCGTGCGTTCGGTGGGCGAGCTTGCAGAGAACCAGTTCCGTGCTGGCCTCGTTCGCGTTGAGCGTGCGGTGAAGGAGCGTCTGAGCCAAGCTGAATCCGACAACCTGATGCCGCATGACTTGATCAATGCCAAGCCGGTCAGCGCCGCAGTGAAGGAATTCTTTGGTTCCTCGCAGTTGTCGCAATTTATGGATCAGACCAACCCGCTGTCGGAAATCACCCACAAGCGTCGTGTTTCGGCTCTGGGTCCGGGCGGTCTGACGCGCGAGCGCGCCGGCTTTGAAGTTCGCGACGTGCATCCGACCCACTATGGTCGCGTTTGCCCGATCGAAACGCCGGAAGGCCCGAACATCGGGCTGATTAACTCGCTGTCGTGCTATGCCCGCACCAACCCGTATGGCTTCCTCGAAACGCCGTACCGCCGTGTGGTAGATGGCAAGGTCACCGATCAGATCGATTATCTGACCGCGATCGACGAAGGCAAGTTTGTGATTGCGCAGGCTAACGCTGAAACCGACGAAGAAGGCCGTCTGATCGACGAAATGGTGACTTGCCGTGAACACGGCGAAACCATTATTGCCACTCCGGATCGCGTTCAGTACATGGACGTGGCGCCGAGCCAGATCGTTTCGGTTGCGGCTTCGCTGATTCCGTTCCTGGAGCATGACGATGCCAACCGCGCGCTGATGGGCGCCAACATGCAGCGTCAAGCTGTGCCTTGCTTGCGCGCTGAAAAGCCGTTTGTAGGTACGGGTATCGAACGCACTTGCGCCACTGACTCGGGCACTGCGGTGACTGCACGCCGTGGCGGCGTGGTGGACTATGTCGATGCTAACCGCGTGGTGATCCGCGTGAATGACAACGAGACCGTCGCTGGTGAAACCGGCGTCGACATTTACAACCTCGTCAAGTTCACCCGTTCCAACCAGAACACGAATATTAACCAGCGCGCCATCGTAAAACGCGGCGAAAAGCTGTCCAAGGGTGATGTGATCGCCGACGGCGCTTCGACCGATTTGGGCGAACTGGCTATCGGTCAGAACATGACCATCGCGTTCATGCCGTGGAATGGCTACAACTTCGAAGATTCGATTTTGATCTCCGAAAACGTCGTGGCCAACGACCGTTACACCTCGATTCACATCGAAGAACTGTCGGTCATGGCGCGTGATACCAAGTTGGGTTCTGAAGAAATCACCCGCGATATTTCCAATCTGTCCGAGCGCATGCTGGGTCGTCTGGATGAATCCGGCGTGGTTTACATCGGCGCTGAAGTGGAAGCGGGCGATGTGCTCGTCGGTAAGGTTACCCCGAAGGGTGAAACCCAGCTGACGCCGGAAGAAAAGCTGCTGCGCGCGATCTTCGGTGAAAAAGCCTCCGACGTGAAGGATACGTCTCTGCGCGTGCCGTCCGGCATGGTGGGTACCGTGATCGACGTGCAAGTGTTCACTCGTGAAGGCGTGGAGCGTGACAAACGCGCTCAGTCCATCATCGACGAGCAACTGCGTCGTTATCGCACCGACCTGAACGACCAACTGCGCATCGTTGAAAACGACTTGTTCGAGCGTATCGAACGTCAGATCGTTGGCAAGGTCGCCAACGGCGGTCCGAAGCGTCTGGCTAAGGGTACGGAAATCACCAGCGAATACCTGGCGAGCTTGCCGGCCAAGGCTGACTGGTTCGACATTCGTCTGGCCGATGAAGAAGGTGCGCGTCAGCTCGAAGCGATGAAGGATCTGATTGCGCAAATGCGCGTCGAGTTCGAACAACGCTTTGAAGACAAGAAGCGCAAACTCACCCAAGGCGACGAACTGCCGCCGGGCGTGATCAAGATGGTCAAGGTTTATGTGGCCGTGAAGCGTCGTCTGCAACCGGGCGACAAGATGGCCGGCCGTCACGGTAACAAGGGTGTGGTTTCCAAGATCCTGCCGGTGGAAGATCTGCCGTACATGGCCGATGGCACTCCGGTGGATATCGTGCTGAACCCGCTGGGCGTGCCGTCGCGGATGAACATTGGTCAGATTCTGGAAGTGCACTTGGGCTGGGCTGCCAAGGGTATTGGCCAGCGTATTGATGCGATGCTCAAACAAGAGCGTGATCTGGCCGAAGTGCGTGCTTTCCTTGACCAGCTCTATAACAGCACGGGCAAGCAGGAAGACATCCAAGGTCTGACTGAAACCGAGGTGCGGACTCTGGCTCATGGTTTGCGCCATGGCATGACCTTCGCCAGCCCGGTGTTTGATGGCGCGAAGGAGCGCGAAATCCTGCAAATGCTGGAATTCGCTTATCCGGATGATGATCCTCGCACCAAGTTGCTCGACTTCAACGAAAGCAAGACCCAGATGCAGCTGTACGACGGCCGCACGGGTGAACCGTTCGAGCGCAAGGTCACGGTTGGCGTGATGCACTATCTGAAACTGCACCACTTGGTTGATGACAAGATGCACGCACGTTCGACGGGCCCGTACTCGTTGGTGACTCAGCAGCCGCTGGGCGGTAAGGCGCAGTTCGGTGGTCAGCGCTTCGGGGAAATGGAAGTCTGGGCGCTGGAAGCTTACGGCGCCGCCTACACCCTGCAGGAAATGCTGACTGTGAAGTCGGATGACGTGAACGGCCGTACCAAGATGTACGAGAACATCGTCAAGGGCGATCACAAGATCGATGCAGGCATGCCGGAATCCTTCAATGTGTTGGTGAAGGAAATCCGCTCGCTGGGTATCGATATCGATCTCGAAACCGATTGATTCTCGTGAGTTTGTGATGGTGTGCGGCGGAGACCCCGCCGCATGCCGAGCACCTCACTCCTCACCGGAGAAAAGGAAACATGAAAGGCTTACTCGATCTCTTCAAGCAAGTCACCCAGGACGAAGAATTTGACGCGATCAAAATCGGGCTCGCATCGCCCGAGAAGATCCGTTCCTGGTCCTATGGCGAAGTGAAGAAGCCGGAAACCATCAACTACCGGACTTTCAAGCCGGAACGTGATGGCCTGTTTTGCGCCCGTATTTTCGGGCCGATCAAAGATTACGAATGCCTGTGCGGCAAGTACAAGCGCCTCAAGCATCGTGGCGTGATCTGTGAAAAGTGCGGCGTGGAAGTCACGCTGTCCAAGGTGCGCCGTGAGCGCATGGGCCACATCGAACTGGCTTCGCCAGTGGCGCACATCTGGTTCCTGAAGAGCTTGCCGTCCCGTTTGGGCATGGTGCTCGACATGACCCTGCGCGACATTGAACGCGTGCTGTACTTCGAAGGCTTCATGGTCATCGAGCCGGGCATGACCCCGCTGACCCGTGGCCAGCTGCTGACCGAAGACGACTACTTCAACAAGGTTGAAGAGTACGGCGATGAATTTGTCGCCATGATGGGCGCGGAAGCCGTGCGCGAACTGCTGCGCTCGCTCGACATCGAAAGCGAAATTACCGCGCTGCGCGCCGATCTGGAATCGACCGGCTCAGATACCAAGATCAAGAAGATCGCCAAGCGCCTGAAAGTGCTGGAAGCCTTCCAAAAGTCCGGCATCAAGCCGGAATGGATGGTGATGGACGTTCTGCCGGTGCTGCCGCCGGAACTGCGTCCGCTGGTGCCGCTGGATGGTGGTCGTTTTGCGACTTCCGACCTGAACGATCTGTATCGTCGCGTCATCAACCGGAACAACCGTCTGAAGCGTCTGCTGGAGCTGAAGGCACCGGACATCATCGTGCGCAACGAAAAGCGCATGCTGCAAGAAGCGGTGGATTCGCTGCTTGACAACGGTCGTCGCGGCAAGGCCATGACGGGCGCCAGCAAGCGTCCGCTGAAGTCTCTGGCTGACATGATCAAGGGTAAGGGCGGTCGTTTCCGTCAGAACTTGCTCGGTAAGCGTGTGGACTATTCCGGTCGTTCCGTGATTACCGTGGGTCCGTACCTGCGTCTGCATCAGTGCGGCTTGCCGAAACTGATGGCGCTGGAACTGTTCAAGCCGTGTATTTTCCATCGCCTTGAAGTGATGGGTTTGGCGACCACGATCAAGGCCGCCAAGAAGATGGTGGAAAGCCAGGAAGCCGTGGTTTGGGACATCCTGGAAGAAGTCATTCGCGAACATCCGATTCTGCTGAACCGTGCGCCGACGCTGCACCGTCTGGGTATCCAGGCGTTCGAGCCGATCCTGATCGAAGGCAAGGCCATCCAGCTGCATCCGCTCGTTTGCGCGGCGTTTAACGCCGACTTCGACGGTGACCAGATGGCTGTCCACGTTCCGTTGTCGCTCGAAGCGCAGATGGAAGCCCGCACCCTGATGCTGGCCTCCAACAACGTGCTGTCGCCCGCCAACGGCGAGCCGATCATCGTGCCTTCGCAGGATATCGTGCTGGGTCTGTACTACATGACCCGCGAACGGATCAATGGCAAGGGCGAAGGCATGATCTTCACGGATGTGAAGGAAGCTTTGCGTGCTTACCAGACCGGCAACGTCACCTTGCAGACGCTGGTTTCGATTCGCCTGACCGAATGGTTCAAGGACGAAAATGGCGAGTGGGTCAGCAAACAAGTGCGTCGTCAGACCACCGTTGGCCGCGCGATCCTGTCCGAAATCCTGCCTAAGGGTCTCGATTTCAGCCACATCAACAAGGCGCTGAAGAAGAAAGAAATTGGTCGTCTGATCAATGCTTCTTTCCGCACTTGCGGTCTGAAAGATACCGTGGTCTTTGCTGACCAGCTGATGTACACCGGTTTTGCCTATTCGACCCGTGGCGGTATTTCGATCTGCGTGGACGACATGCTGGTTCCGGCCAAGAAGGTCGATTTGTTGGCTGCCGCCAATGCCGAAGTCCGTGACGTGGAGCAGCAGTACAACTCCGGTCTGGTGACGCAAGGCGAGCGCTACAACAAGGTCGTCGACATCTGGGGTCGCGCCGGTGAAGACATTGCCAAGGCGATGATGGCTGAGCTGGGCAAAGAAAAGGTTCGGACCGCTGATGGCGTGGTGCTCAAAGATGAGTCGGGCAAGGAAGTCATGCAAGATTCCTTCAACTCGATTTACATGATGGCCGACTCGGGCGCGCGGGGTTCCGCTGCCCAGATCCGTCAGCTCGCTGGTATGCGGGGTCTGATGGCCAAACCGGACGGCTCGATCATTGAAACGCCGATTAAGGCGAACTTCCGTGAAGGCCTGACCGTTCTGGACTACTTCATCTCGACGCACGGCGCCCGTAAGGGTCTGGCCGATACCGCGCTGAAGACGGCTAACTCCGGTTACCTGACTCGTCGTCTGGTCGACGTGACGCAAGACTTGGTCGTGACCGAGCATGATTGCGGCACCAAGAACGGCGCGACCATGAAGGCGGTGGTGCAGGGCGGTGATGTGATCGAAGCGCTGCGCGACCGGATTCTGGGTCGTACCGCATCGGGCGACATCATTGATCCGGCTACGCAAGAAACCGTGTTTGAAGACGGCACGCTGCTGACCGAAGATGTGGTCGATCAAATCGACGCGCTGGGCATTGACGAAGTCAAGGTTCGCACACCGCTGACCTGTGAAACCCGCTACGGTCTGTGCGCCAAGTGTTATGGCCGCGATCTGGGTCGTGGTTATCTGGTCAATGCCGGTGAAGCAGTCGGCGTGATCGCTGCTCAGTCGATCGGTGAGCCGGGTACTCAGCTGACCATGCGTACCTTCCACATCGGGGGTGCGGCATCGCGAGCTGCTGCCGCCAGCCAGGTGGAATCGAAGTCGAACGGTAAGATCGCCTTCAATGCCTCGATGCGTTACGTCTCGAACGTCAAGGGCGAAGCGATCATCATCACCCGTTCGGCCGAAGTGATCGTGCTCGATGATGCAGGTCGTGAGCGTGAGCGTCACAAGTTGCCGTATGGCGCGACGTTGACGGTCAAGGATGGCGATGCTATCAAGGCCGGCGCAGTGCTGGGTACGTGGGATCCGCACACCCGTCCGATCATTACCGAATACGCCGGTCAGGTGAAGTTCGAGAACGTCGAAGAAGGCATCACCGTTGCCAAGCAGGTTGACGAAGTCACCGGCCTGTCCACGCTGGTGGTGATCGATCCGAAGCGTAAGGCTTCGGCGACCAACAAGGGCGTGCGTCCGCTGGTCAAGTTGCTCGATGAATCCGGCAATGAAGTCAAGCTGGCTGGTACGGATACTCCGGTTACCGTGACCTTCCAGGTTGGCGCCATTATTACCGTCAAGGATGGCCAGCAAGTCGGCGTGGGTGAAGTGATGGCGCGTATTCCGCAAGAATCCGCCAAGACCCGCGACATTACCGGCGGTCTGCCGCGTGTGGCTGAGCTTTTCGAAGCCCGCTCACCGAAGGATGCCGGCATGTTGGCCGAAGTCACCGGCACGCTGTCGTTTGGTAAAGACACCAAGGGCAAGCAGCGTTTGGTGCTGACCGATCTGGATGGTGTGGCGCACGAGTTCCTGATCCCGAAGGACAAGCACGTGATGGTGCACGATGGTCAAATCGTGAATCGCGGCGAAGTCATTGTGGACGGCCCGGTTGATCCGCACGACATCCTGCGTCTGCAAGGTATCGAGGCGCTGGCGCGTTACATCGTGCAAGAAGTCCAGGAAGTGTACCGACTGCAGGGTGTGAAGATCAGCGACAAGCACATCGAAGTGATCGTGCGTCAGATGCTGCGCCGTGTGGTGATCTCGGATTCGGGTGATTCCGGCTTCATCCAGGGTGAACAGGTTGAGCGCGCAGAAGTGCTGATTGCCAATGACAAGCTGGCTGCAGAAGGCAAGGAAGTCGCCAAGTACGACAACGTACTGCTGGGGATTACCAAGGCTTCGCTGTCGACCGATTCGTTCATCTCGGCGGCTTCCTTCCAGGAAACCACCCGCGTGCTGACCGAGGCGGCCATCATGGGCAAGATCGATGATCTGCGTGGCCTGAAGGAAAACGTGATTGTGGGTCGTCTGATTCCGGCGGGTACGGGTCTGGCTTACCACAAGAATCGCAAGCGTCAACGCCAAGGTTCGATGGATAACTTGGCGGGCATTGTGGAAGCCCCTGTTGAAGCGGTGACCAGTGGCGAGGCTGCTGCCGAGTAATCATCACGGGTCACCGCAAGGTGGCCCGCGTTGACGCCGGTGGCAAAATCTCCATATAATTCAAAACTTTTTTCGCAGCGACCAGGTTTTCTGGTCGCTGCTTATTTTCCATTTTGCTTGCAAAGTGGGCTTTAACGCCTTGTTTCTTCGGAAAATCGGGCGTGTTTTTTAACCTGTCAGGAAGTTAGACAATGCCAACTATCAACCAGCTCGTCCGTAAAGGACGTGAGCAGGAAAAGGCCAAGAGCAAGGTTCCTGCGCTCGAGTCCTGTCCGCAAAAGCGTGGCGTATGCACCCGTGTGTACACCACTACTCCGAAAAAGCCGAACTCCGCATTGCGTAAAGTCTGCAAGGTTCGCCTCACCAATGGTTTCGAAGTGATTTCGTACATCGGCGGTGAAGGTCACAATCTGCAAGAGCACAGCGTTGTGCTGCTGCGCGGCGGTCGTGTTAAGGACTTGCCGGGTGTGCGCTATCACTGCGTACGCGGCTCGCTTGACTTGGCCGGCGTTAAGGATCGTAAGCAGTCCCGTTCGAAGTACGGCGCTAAGCGTCCTAAGTAAGACGGCGTACTTGCGGCGAATTTGGGTTGAATCCCAATCGTCGAGTAAGTGGTCATCCACATGGGTGGCCGAGGGGAAATGGTTCCCCGACTGAATGTCACATTAAGGAAGTAATATCATGCCGAGACGCAGAGAAGTCCCGAAGCGCGAGGTTTTGCCGGATCCGAAGTTTGGCAGCACTGAACTCGCAAAATTCATGAACGTCGTGATGCTGGATGGCAAGAAGGCCGTCGCTGAACGTATCGTTTATGGCGCCCTTGAACAGATCTCCAAAAAGACTGGCAAGGATGCAATTGAAGTTTTCGCTAACGCAATCGGCAACGTGAAGCCGATGGTGGAAGTGAAGAGCCGCCGTGTGGGTGGCGCCAACTACCAGGTGCCAGTTGAAGTGCGCCCGAGCCGTCGTTTGGCATTGGCGATGCGCTGGGTGCGTGAAGCAGCCCGCAAGCGTGGTGAGAAGTCGATGGATCTGCGTTTGGCAGGTGAGCTCCTTGATGCTGCAGAAGGCCGCGGCGGCGCAATGAAGAAGCGCGATGAAGTTCACCGTATGGCTGAAGCGAACAAGGCATTTGCCCACTTCCGCTTCTAATCGCGTAATCCGGATAAGGAATTCACCGTGGCACGTAAGACCCCTATCGAGCGCTACCGTAATATCGGTATTTCCGCTCACATTGACGCCGGTAAGACGACAACGACCGAGCGTATTCTTTTTTATACCGGCCTGAGCCACAAGCTCGGTGAAGTGCATGATGGTGCGGGTACGACCGACTGGATGGAGCAAGAGCAGGAGCGTGGCATCACGATTACTTCTGCTGCTGTGACCACCTTTTGGAAGGGCATGAGCTCGCAGTTTCCGGAGCATCGCATCAACGTGATTGATACCCCGGGTCACGTGGACTTCACCATTGAGGTGGAGCGTTCCATGCGCGTTCTGGATGGTGCTTGTATGGTTTATTGCGCTGTGGGTGGTGTTCAGCCGCAGTCGGAAACCGTATGGCGTCAAGCGAACAAGTACATGGTTCCGCGCCTGGCTTTCGTGAACAAGATGGACCGCACTGGCGCCAACTTCTTCCGCGTGGTTGAGCAGATGAAGACCCGTCTGAAGGCTAATCCGGTTCCAATCGTGATTCCGATTGGTGCGGAAGACAGCTTCGTGGGTGTGGTTGATCTGCTGAAGATGAAAGCCATCATCTGGGATGAAGCTTCGCAAGGTATGAAGTTTGAATACCAAGAGATCCCGGCTGAGGTGCTTGGTTTGGCTCAGGAATGGCGCGAAAAGATGGTGGAAACCGCCGCTGAAGCGTCTGAAGAGCTGATGAACAAGTACCTCGAAGAGGGTGAGCTGTCGGAAGCTGAGATCATGGCTGCTCTGCGTCAGCGTACCATCGCTTGCGAAATTCAGCCGATGATGTGCGGTACTGCGTTCAAGAACAAGGGTGTGCAGCGCATGCTGGATGCCGTGATTGAACTCCTGCCGTCGCCGGTCGATATTCCGCCGGTTAAGGGTTTGAATGATCGTGGCGAGGAAACTTCGCGTGAAGCTTCCGACAAGGCTCCGTTCTCGGCGCTGGCTTTCAAGATGATGAACGACCCGTATGTGGGTCAGCTGACCTTTATCCGCGTGTACTCTGGCGTGGTGAAGCAAGGCGATGGCGTCTTGAACTCGGTGAAGGACAAGCGTGAGCGTATCGGCCGTATCGTGCAGATGCATGCGAACGATCGTCAGGAAATCGACGAAGTGGTGGCGGGTGATATTGCTGCTGCCATCGGCCTGAAGGATGTGACCACGGGTGAAACCCTGTGTGATGAAGCCAATCCGATCATTCTGGAACGCATGGAATTCCCGGAGCCGGTGATTCACGTTGCGGTTGAGCCGAAAACCAAGGCTGACCAAGAAAAGATGGGTCTGGCGCTGGGTCGTCTGGCTAAGGAAGATCCGTCCTTCCGCGTGCGTACTGATGAAGAAACTGGCCAGACCATCATTTCCGGTATGGGCGAACTTCACCTCGAAATTATCGTGGATCGTATGCGTCGCGAGTTTGGTGTTGAAGCCAACGTCGGTGCTCCGCAAGTGGCCTATCGCGAAACCGTGACTTCGATTGCCAAGGATGTGCAAGGTAAGCACGCCAAGCAGTCTGGCGGTAAGGGTCAGTACGGTGATTGTACGATTACCCTCGAACCGTCTGGCGAAGGCAAGGGCTATCTGTTTGTTGACGAAATCAAGGGTGGCGTGATTCCGCGCGAATTCATCCCGTCGGTCGACAAGGGTATCCAAAACACGCTGAAGGCTGGTGTGCTGGCTGGCTTCCCGGTGGTTGACGTGACTGTGCGCCTGACCTTCGGTTCCTACCACGATGTTGACTCGTCGCAAATCGCCTTTGAATTGGCTGGCTCCATTGCTTTCAAGGAAGCAATGCGTCGCGCCAATCCGGTGATTCTCGAGCCGATGATGGCTGTGGAAATCGAAACGCCGGAAGACTACATGGGCGACATCATGGGCGATATCTCGTCCCGTCGCGGTATTCTGCAGGGCATGGATGACAATCCTGCCGGCGGCAAGATGATCAAGGCTGAAGTGCCGCTGTCCGAAATGTTCGGCTACGCCACCACGCTGCGTTCCATGTCGCAAGGTCGCGCTACGTACTCCATGGAGTTCAAGCACTACGCTGAAGCGCCTAAGCATGTTGCCGAAGCCATCATGGCTTCCAAGAAATAATTGATTGATATCTTTTAAGGATTAAGAAATGGCTAAGGAAAAATTCACGCGGACGAAGCCGCACGTAAACGTTGGCACCATTGGTCACGTTGACCACGGCAAAACCACGCTGACTGCGGCAATCACCACCATTCTGTCGAAGAAATTCGGTGGCGAAGCTAAGGGCTACGACCAAATCGACAGCTCGCCGGAAGAAAAGGCTCGCGGCATTACGATCAACACCGCACACGTTGAATACGAAACCGAAACTCGCCACTACGCCCACG
>CAXYUI010000012.1:0-16325 GCA_964291975.1 uncultured Formivibrio sp.
CACCACGGAACCCATGCTGCTATCCCCACCAGAGCCACCGCCGCCACGCAAATCTGCGTCCGTGCCGCCATCAAAGTGGCTACTGCCGCCCAATGGCCGCTTTTGGTTGCGGATCAGGCGCGGCGTGATCGACAGGACGATTTCAGTCTTACTCTTGTCCACGCCCTTGGTGCCGAACAGACGATCCAGAATGGGCAAATCCCCCAGAACCGGCACCGAGGACGCCGTGTATTTATCCTCATCGCTAATCAAGCCAGCCAAGATCTGGTTCTCGCCATCTTTAAGCCGCAACACGGTCATCGCATTGCGTGAACCGATGCGGTAACCAGAAGGCTGATTATTGCTGTCGTAAATTGTGCCCAGAATGCTGCTGACTTCCAGATTGAGCTTGATCGAGATTTCGTCGTCCAGATACACGGTAGGCTCAGCCTCAAGCTTGAGGCCGACGTCGATATAGTTGACTGAAGACGAAGTCACCCCGGTTGAAGTCGTGGTCGCAGTCAGGCTGGGTACGCGCTGCCCCACCTTAATCAAGGCTTTTTCGCGACTCTTGATCCGGATGCGCGGGTTGGCCAGCACGCTGCCATTGGCCTTGCTCTGCGAAGCTGAAAGCACCATGGAGTCCACCGAAGCGCCCACTTTGCTCGAATTCAGGTTTTTCAAATCGCGCAGCGTAAAGGCCGACGTCGAGGTCGCACCGCTCGAATCGGTCGTGGTGGTCGCCAGCGGACTTAACGTCACGCTGCCGGGCCATTTAACACCCAGCTGTTCAAGGTGACTGCGCTGGATTTCCAAGACTTCGACTTCAAGCATGACTTCCGGATCGGCCACATCATGCAGCGCCACCAACTGCTCTGCCATAAGAATGGTTCCCGGCGTATCGCGCAGCACAATCATATTGAGCTTTTCATCCACCACAATATCGCGGGCTTTCAGAATGGTCTTGATGCTGTTCGCCACTTGCTTGGCTTCTGCATTGGCAATGTGAAAGCTGCGAATCCCTAACTTCTGGTATTCGCGTTTTTTGGATTGCTCGCCCTGATAAATCAGCAGCGTATTGTCATCGAGCACGCGCTGCTCCAGCCGGGAAGTCAGCAAAATGGTGCGCAACGCCGCATCCACCGTGGTGTTTTTCAGAAACACCGTTACCCGCATGTCTTGCGGAACATCCTTGTCAAAAGTGAAATTCAGCCCGCTCGAGGCCGAAACAGCCTCGAACACCGAGCGAATCGGCGCTTCGCGGAACTGCAGACTGACCTTCTTCTGATAACTTTCACTCTGCCGAAGCTGGACGCGCGCAGCGTTTTCTTTTTCCTTGACGCGATCAAGCAGCATGGACGCCTTGGGATTTTTAGGAAACTCGCCCAAGAAAGCGTGCAGCAGCTCACGGGTGCGCGACAAGTCATTGGCCGACCACGCCTCCGAGACCCCTTGGAACAGTTGAGCCTGGCGTTTGGCCGTTGCCAGATTGCGCAAGGCCAGACTCGCCCCTTCCGTAGCGCCCAGATCAATGGCTTTTTGGCACATTTGCTCCGCCAGATCCCAATCTTCGCGTGCTTGCGCCTGCGCGGCATTGCTCAGATAACGATTTGCCAGCTGCAAACGGGTATTCATCAACAGGATGCGAACCTCCGCGTTGCGCGGGTCGCGCTCAAGCATGGTTTCCAGCTGGCGAATGCCTTCTTCGAATTGCCCAGCCGCCACTTGCGCACGCACATCTTGCGGTACAGCTTCGGGCGCACTCACACACGCCGCCAGCAACAACATCCCAGCCAGCTGCGCCAGCCAGCGCGCGTTAAGTCCAAAACCTGATTTCATTGACTAGCCCCAAAAGTAATCCGGTGTTCTTGCCCGCTTTCGCGATCACGGATGCTCACGTCGTCCTGACCAAGCGCCAGAATCTGATAACGCCCCGCCACTTCCCCGCCGGGACGAACCAAAATGACCGCACCATCCTGTACAAGATAAGCTTCACGCACAGCGCCTTCTTCCCTAAACCCCAACAACACCAGCGGGGGTGGAGGCGGAGGAGGGGGCGGGGGCGCAGCTTCAGTTGCCGTACTTTCCGGCGCGGGCGGCGCGGCCTGCCCGAAGATATCGCGCACCTCGCCCAGCGCCGCGGGCTGTGAAGCGATCTGCAACGAATCGGCCTGCGCATCGACAGGCGCCGAATCGGCTCGCACTTTGCGCACAGGCGGTTCAACCACCGCCGGCGCGGCATCACGACCCGCGTCGAGCACAATAAACACCGCCACGCCCGCCAACAGCGCCAGCAAGATCAGCATTCGTCGATTCATGCTCCCTCCTTGCGCTGCGGAACGACATACCAGATCGAAAAGAGAAGCTTGGCTTCGACACCTTGGTCATTGCGCCGCACACCCATTTCATCAATGGAAACCGCCGGCATGTTCGCTTGCACTTCACGCAGAAAATGACGAATTTGCGGATAAGTGCCGCGCGCAGGCAATTGCATCTGTAACCGTCCAGTGCGCCCGGCTTCAAGTCGGCGATATTCTGTTTGCGCAATCTGCAAACCTTGCGCCGCGGCTAAATCAAAAATCTTCTGCACCTGCGGGTAGGGATCAACCGCTTCATCCATCGCTTGATCGCGCCCCGATTCTTGCACGGGCGCTTGGCTTTTTTGCGCCGCAGCAGCCACTTGATCCAACACCGATTGCAATTGCGCTTCGCGGGCGGGCAGCCAGAACCACCACGCCCAAGCTGCCAACACCAGCAAGATCAGCCCCGGTACAAACCAGAGTCCATGACGGGCGATCCAGATTTCCAGCGTGAGTCGCCATTCTTTCATGGTTGTGCCTCCGTCACTTCCGGCAGACGATAGGTCGCAGCCAGCACCGCTTCGCACGCAAATTCAATGCCGCCCCCTTCTTCATTGGGAACCGCGTGCCGCTGTAGCGCCACATGGCGGAAAACCGGCAATTGCTGCAAATCACGGACATAGGCCTGCATTGCAGCCAAATCGTCGGCTCGTGCCTGCAACTTAACGAGGCCACGCACCAGATCAGGTTCAAAACTTTGGACGCGAACCGGCGCAGTAGGTGTTTCCACCGCTTGAAAAATGGCTTCCCACGGCAGCGCGCGCAATCGTTGCGCTTGCAGGCGCATGGCTTCTTCTTCCGGGCTTTGCTGCTCGCGGGCATTCAGCCGCAAGGCATTTTTCTGCTGCAAACTTTCCATTTGCGCCAGCGCATCACTCGCTTGCGCCAGCTCTTGCTCCATCTGCCGGGCGCGCAACAACACCGCGACCAACACCAATGCGGAGCACAACAACACGGCCAGAAACATCCGTACCGAAGCGCGATCCAGCGACCACGCCCACAGGCTGCGATTTCCCGAAAACTCGATTCGAATTGGCCTCATGCGCGCGCCCCCAGCCAAGCCAAACCTTGCGCGCCACGCATTCCATCAGGAGTCAGCGCCAATGCAGTCCAATCTTGCGGCCCCTGGATTCCGCTCCAGACACACTGCTGCGGCGGCAAAGCTTCAATGCGCGCAAACTCTTGCTCCAGTACAGCGCGCAAAGCCGCCGTGGCCAGGGGTTCGATCATGCGCACCTGCCGATACAACACAAAATCTCCATCTTGCCAGTAGGCAATGCGCAACAAGCCGCCTTCCCACAGACACCACAGTCCAGTCGCAGGCAAGCGCGCGCAATGCTGATTCCAGATCCGCAAAAAAGCAGATGTCATGCTGTGCACTTTGAGTGGCTGCAAACCTTGCAACAAGACATTGGGCAAAGCGCAGACCAGCATGGCTCGACCAGGACGCCAATCCGCTTCAATACGCCAGTCCGCCGGCGACTCGCCATACACTTGCTCAAAATGCATCGCCAACCAGGCTCGGGCATCTTGCAGCGTTTCCAAGCCAGCCGGCGGAGTCACCACCAGATAACGCGCCAATTCGTCAGCCACCGTCACGGTTACCGAACCCTGCGCCGCCACCGACAATTGCGCACCCAGCGCCGGCCAGTCGGTCGAACGCAAGGCTTGTGTCACCAGCGCAACATCCGGCTTGCTCGCGCGCGCCAGCGCGAAATCCTCAGCGCCAATGCCCAGCAAAAAACGATCAGACCGCCAGAGTGACACGTTTCACCTCCTCCAGCGTGGTTTGCCCGCTCGCCACCAGCGCGAGGGCATCTTCAAACAGACTGCGCATGCCGCGCGCGCGCGCATATTCCTTGATTTGCCGCAGCGGCCGGCGCTCGATCACCAACTCAGCCAGCGCGTCATCCAAGGTCAGAATTTCCGCCACGGCGCGACGGCCGCGATAGCCAGTGCCCCGACAGTCGCCGCAACCGACACCTCGCCGGAAATCAAAGCCCGCCACTGCTTCGCGCGTCAGTCCGCAACGCACCAGTTCTTCTTCATCGGGTGCGTAGTGCACGCGGCAGCTTGGGCAGGACAAGCGAATCAAGCGTTGGGCAATCACGCCATTGAGCGCAGAAACAAAGGAATACGGATCGATGCCCATGTGGGCGAACCGGCCAAACACGTCGAACACGTTGTTGGCGTGCACGGTCGAGAGCACCAAGTGGCCGGTCAGCGCGGACTGCACGGCAATTTCGCCGGTCTCCTTGTCGCGGATTTCGCCGACCATGATGATGTCCGGATCGTGGCGCAGGATCGAGCGCAGGCCGCGCGCAAACGTCAGCCCCTTTTTGTCATTGACCGGAATCTGCAAAATCCCGCCCAACTGGTATTCGACCGGATCTTCAATGGTGATGATTTTTTCGCGGCCGGAATTGATTTCGGTGATCGCGCCATACAGGGTGGTGGTCTTGCCAGAGCCAGTCGGCCCAGTCACCAGCACCATGCCATAGGGCTCGGCGACAAGGCGGCGGATGGTGGCCAGATGGTCGGCGGCAAAACCGGATGAATCGAGCGTCAGCGAGCCCTGCGCGCTGACCATGGCTTGTTTGTCCAGAATCCGGATCACGGCGTCTTCGCCGTGCACGCTGGGCATGATCGAGACACGCAAGTCGATCTCGCGCCCGAAGGCTTCCACCCGGAAGCTGCCGTCCTGCGGAATGCGGCGCTCGGCAATATCCAGTTCGGCCAGCACTTTGATCCGCGAAATCGCCTGCTCGGCCAGCGCGGCGCCGGTAACTTGCGCGGCCTGATCGAGCACGCCATCGACGCGGTATTTGGTCAGCATGCCCGTTGGCGTGCTTTCGAAGTGGATATCCGACACGCCGGATTTGAGCGCATCGTAGAGCGTGGAATTGACCAGTTTGACCGCGGGACTACCCGCCTCATCCAGACCGGCATAAGTCAGACTTTCCAGCATTTTTTCCTGCTGGCCTTCAGCAATCGTGCCGGACACCAAAGAGTCGAGCGAACGCACCGATTCTTCCAGCTTGGAAAGATAAGCGTGGATTTCCGCTGGCAGCGCCAGCACCCAGCGCACTGGAGCGGCGGCGCGCGCTTCGATCCAGAGCTGAATATCCTGCGCATACGGATCGGGCAAAACGCCAAGCAGTCCGTGCGCATCGCGCAACAATGCGCAGCGGCGCTGCTGGGCGCGCGCCAGCGGCAAAATATCAAAAGCCGGATCTTTTTCCAGCATGCCGGCCATGTCGATCGCCGGTAGACGGAAATACGCCGCCACCTGAGCCAGCAATTGTCGCGGCTCGCCTTGCGTCAGCGCTTCGAGCTCAGCAAAAAAAGGTCGCCCGCTATGCTCGGCATTGTGATGGGCGGTTCTGATGGTTTCTATCAAGTTGCACCCTATTGCAAAGAACCGGCCAGATCGAAGATCGGCATATATAAAAGCACCACGATGACGCCAATCACCAGACCAATCGCCGCCATCAGCACGGGCTCGAAGGTCTTGCTGAATTTCTCAATCCAGCGTGCGGTTTCACCGTCATAAAATTGCGCAGCGCGCGTTAACATCAAACCCAACTGCCCCGAGCGCTCACCCACGCGCAACATGCGCAGCGCGATCGGGGTGGTAAAACCTTGCGCCAGCAAGGCCTCCGAAAAACTGCCCCCTTGCGCAATTTCATGACGCGCTTGCGCCAGCGCGGCGCGACGTCCAGCCGGCATCGCTGCGGCCACCATATCGAGTGCGGTGACAATCGGAATGCCGCCTTCAAGCAACATGCCCAGCGTCAGATACAGCCGGGAGATTTCCAGAATATTCAGTCGATCGGCCACGGCCGGCAGCTTGGCAAACAAACGCCCCAGCTGACCGGAGCGCTTGAGCGCGCGCAGCCAGAGCGCCACGCCCAGCAGCGCCGCGGCGCCGCCCGTCAACAGCCATTTGGCGTGGTTCGAAACAAAACCACCCCAGGCAATCAACCACTGCGACATCATCGGCAACTCTCGGCCGCTGCCTTGATACACAGCCGAAAATTTTGGCACCACATAGCCCAGCAAAAACAGGCTGACCAGCCCGCCAACCGTGAGCAAGATCACCGGATAGATCGATGCGCTGACCAAGCGATTGCGAATGCCGTCGAGCCGTAATTGGTAGTCGATATAACGTCCGAGCGCTTGCGGCAGATCGCTGGTGCGCTCAGCCGCTTTGACGATCCCTACATACAAAGTCGGAAAAATCTCTGATTCTGCCGCGATCGCATCAGAAAAACGCAAACCGTCGCGCATGCGGCCGATGAGCCGCCCCAGCACCGCGCCAGCATCGGTGCTGGATTCTTTCTCGCCCAGCGCTTCCAGACTTTCGACCAAGCCAAGGCCTGCCTGTAAAAGCGCGAGCAGTTCCTGAGTGAACAAGATCAACTCAAACTTCTTGCTGGCGGTCTTTTTGCCAATCGACTTGACCTCAAGCACCATCAGCCGGCGCTCTTGCGCCGCGCGTGTTGCGGCCGCGAGATCACTCGCTTCCAGCTCCAAAGTCTGAATTTGCCGATCAGGCCCAATTGCGCGTATGCGAAAACGCATTCAAATCATCTCTAGTTGCTGATATCCGAGGCTTCGCCCTCACCGCCCGGACGACCATCATCACCCAGCGAGAGCAGGTCGTAATCGCGGCCTTGCGTGCCCGGATAGCGGTAAACGTATGCGCGCTCCCACGGGTCCATCGGCGCGGCTTTTTGCAGATAAGGCCCGCCCCAGCGGCGTGCGCTCGCCGGCTGAGTCAACAAAGCGTTCAAGCCTTCTTCGGTGGTGGGGTAACGACCTACATCCAAACGGTACGCATCGAGCGCCTTGCCAAACGCTTCAACCTGCGCCTTGGCGACTTTCTGCCGGGATTCACCGACCTTGGAGAAATACTTTGGCCCCACATACGCGCTCAGTAAGCCAATGATTGCGATCACAACCAGCAGCTCGAGCAGCGTAAAGCCACGTTGAGAAACGGTGGAACAGGCACAACGCCCATGCTTGCAAATTGCTTTCATATTCTCTCCCCAAGTGCCCAGCCGGGCCAAAACAGCGCTTACAAAGCGCAAAAATGGCTTCAAATCTTACAATTTTTTGTAATTCAGTCAGCCTTGCTTTCAATTCCTCCACCAGCAGACCAGGCCGCGTAGCTACGATACCGAAAAAATGGAACCGTCACAAAAAAACAACAAAACATCTGCATTAACAGATGTTTGCAAATAAAAAACTCGGCCACCGAAACCAGCGCCAGCACTGCTTTCCACGTCGACAGACTGCTCCAAACCAGCGACCAGCCTAAAAAATCAGGTAGTGCTGATATTGCGACTACGTAAAAAGGCGACTTAGTATGGCTCCCATCAACGGCGCAACGTCAACACAGACTAAACGAGGCGAGCCGCTACTGTCACCCGGTAGTGCGCAACAAGTCTTTTAGCCTCTGCCTGAGTTTGCTCCGTGATGCCAAAACCAATTAGATCACCGCAAAGGAGCAAGTCTCATGAAAAAGCTGTCCGGATTGTTGTTGGCTCTCATCGGCATTTTGGCCACCAGCGCAGCCAGCGCGGCCTATACCGCCCCTTCGGCGCGCACCGTCCCATCCTGCACCAAGGTCACAGTAACCTCGACCATCACCGTTGCAGCCGGCGCAACCTGGGATGGCGTCGCCAAATACGGCAAGTGGGTTTGCCTCGTCGGTTCGGGCAGTAAATTCGACGGCACGCAGTCTGAAAGCCAATCGCCGATTTTCCAACTGGAAAATGGCGCCACAGTGCAAAACGTCATCATCGGTGACGGCTCGGTCGGCACGGGCACCAGCCTTGCCGCTGGCGGCGCCGATGGCGTGCATTGCTACGGTCGCTGCGCAGTCAACAATGTTTACTGGGCCGACGTCGGCGAAGACGGCGCCACACTGAAAAAGCTCGACGGCGTTTCCGGGCGCATGGTCATCACCGGCGGCGCTGCCTTCAAGGCAGCGGACAAACTGTTCCAGCACAACGCCAACGGCGCGTTCTACATCCGCGATTTCTACGCCAGCAACATCGGCAAGCTGTATCGCTCTTGCGGCAACTGCTCAACTCAGTATGCCCGTAAGGTCTATGTCGAAGGCGTTACGCTGGGTACGGTGAACTCAGCCGTGGTCGGGGTGAATAGCTCCTACGATGCGAAGTCCGGCATTGCTGGCTCTTATGATGTGGCCACGTTCACCAACCTGAGCTACGGCGGATCAAAGAAAAAGTGCGCAACCTACATTGGCACGGGTTCAGGTTATGAACCGGCCGAGGACACCAGCGCCAGCAATATCGCCCGCGCCTGCCTCTTCAACTAAGCCCAGCGCGCCATCGACTCAACGCCGCAACGAATCGTTGCGGCGTTTTATTTTCCAGATTGCCACGAAGCATGCAAGTTAGCTTTTGTTCGCCGCAGCAAGATTACAAAAGTCTAATACTCTGATTATTAAAGACTTTAACCTACAGCTCG
Source organism: uncultured Formivibrio sp. (assembly GCA_964291975.1). Lineage (GTDB taxonomy): Bacteria > Pseudomonadota > Gammaproteobacteria > Burkholderiales > Chitinibacteraceae > CAXYUI01. The sequence goes on from CAXYUI010000012.1 coordinate 8,841, forward strand.
TTACAAAAAATCTTCCTTTCAAGCCCCCCCCAGATTCTGCCCCGGATTGCCCGCAAGATCAGGCAGAACATCACAATTGGCTAATTTGTCGCCAGCAGACCCATGCCGTTATATTCGCCGCACTCGTTCCAGACCGAACACACAAGAATTTGAGGGCGGGACGATCTTGGGAGTGTGCATTGATGGGTCAATGCCCTTGGCTTATTTATTCAGGAGAATTTGAATGCTGCGTAAAACACTGGGCTTGATCGCCCTGTCCGCACTGATGTCGCAAGCGTTTGCGGCAACGGATTACCCGACCAACTACACCAAATGCGCCAAGGAAGGCAGCAGCTGCTCGATGACGGGCACTCGCTCGGTCGCCTTTGGCAAGTCGGGCAACTTTGTCTATGCCACCCTCTCGGGCTCGTTCAAGTGCGATGCGTCCTTGTTCCCAAGCACCTCAATCAGCGGCACCCGTTATTGCTCTTATGCCAAGACCGCTTCGGCCACCGCAACGCCGACGCCCGTAAAAGCAACAGCTACCCCGACGCCCGTGAAGGCCACGGCAACACCGACCCCGGTAAAAGCCACCAGCGTTCCGGCCACCGCTACACCGACTCCGGTTAAGGCCACCAGCACTCCGACCCCGACCAGCACCGCATCGAGCGGCGCGCCGAGCGCTCGCACCGTACCGGATTGCAGCAACGTCACCGTGACCGCCACCATCAATGTGGCCGCAGGCGAAACCTGGGATGGTCTGGCCAAGTATGGCAAGTGGGTCTGCATGGTCGGTTCGGGCACCAAGTTCAATGGCACTCAAACCGAAGGTCAATCGCCGATCTTTAATATCGCCAACGGCGGTACTGTTTCGAACGTCATCATCGGTGATGGTTCGGTCGGCACCGGCACCGGCCTCGCCGCAGGCGGCGCCGATGGCATTCACTGCGCAGGCGGCACCTGTAACGTGAAGAACGTGTACTGGGCTGACGTCGGCGAAGACGGCGCGACCCTGAAGAACGGCGCCAACATGACCATTTCTGGCGGCGCAGCCTTCAAGGCCGCCGACAAGCTGTTCCAGCACAATGGTTCGGGCACGCTGACCATCAAGGACTTCTACGCCAACAACATCGGCAAGCTGGCTCGTTCCTGCGGCAACTGCTCGACCCAATACGCTCGCAAGATCGTGGTCGACGGCGTGACGCTGGGCACAGTTAATGCGTCCGTCGTGGGGATCAACAGCTCTTACGATTCCAAGTCCGGCATTGCAGGCTCTTATGACGTCGCCACCATCTCGAACCTGAACTACAGCGGCTCGAAAAAGAAGTGCGCACCGTACGTTGGCACCGGCAAGGGTTACGAGCCGAAGGCTGACACCAACGAAGCCAACATCGCCCGCTCCTGCATCTTGAAGTAATCAGCTTCACGCCACACAACGCCACGGCATGCCGTGGCGTGTTTTATTGCCCAACCAGTAGCCCACCCCAAAAGCACTACATAAATGCCAAACCATGTTACGGATAACAAAAACCAGTCACTACACTGAAAAACAACAGGTTTTTTCATTTTTACAATTGGTCACAATGTGTAATTCGTAAGAAAACCCTTATTTTCCGTGGAAAAACGCGACAAAATCAGCCGCCCGATCCACCCATCCACGTAGCCAGCGATTGCGACTACAAAAAAGCGGCCTTACCATCACGCCATAACAACAAGCACAGCCACCCGCTCGCGCAGGCTGTCGCCACTAAGCCGTCCTCAATCAAAGGAGTTATGAAAATGTTCAAGAAACTGCTCGGCATCGCCGCCCTGTCAGCTCTGATGTCACCGGCTTTTGCTGCGACCGACTATCCGTCCGGTTACACCAAATGCACCACCGAAGGTAGCACTTGTTCCATGACCGGCACGCGCACGGTCGCTTTTGGTAAATCGGGTTCTTTCGTCTATGCAACGCTGTCGGGTTCGTTTACCTGTAGCGCCTCGCTGTTCCCTAGCAGCAGCGTAACCGGTACACGTTATTGCTCTTATTCGAGCACCACATCGACAGCGGCCACGCCGACCCCGACCAAGACGGCCAGCGTTACCCCGACCCCGACCAAAACCGCTACCGTCACGCCGACTCCGACCAAGGTAGCGGCCACCGCAACGCCGGTTCCGACTAGCACCAGCACTTCAGGCGCACCAGGCGCACGCACCGTTCCTTCTTGCACCAAGGTCACCGTCACCTCGACCACCACAGTGGGCTCGGGCGAAGTGTGGGATGGCTTGGCCAAATATGGCAAGTGGGTTTGCCTGGTGGGTTCGGGTTCGGCCTTTAATGGCACTCAAACCGAAAATCAGTCGCCGATTTTCACCATCAACGGCGGCACGGTGCAAAACGTGATCATCGGTGATGGTTCGGTCGGCACCGGCACCAACCTCGCCGCCGGCGGCGCCGATGGCATTCATTGCGCCAGCGGTACTTGCAACGTGAAGAACGTGTACTGGGCTGACGTTGGCGAAGATGGCGCGACCCTCAAAGGCAGCGGCAATCTGATTATTTCTGGCGGCGCCGCCTTCAAGGCTGCAGACAAGCTGTTCCAGCACAATGGTTCGGGCACGCTGACCATCACCAACTTCTACGCCAGCAATATCGGCAAACTGGCTCGCTCTTGCGGCAACTGCTCGACTCAATATGCGCGCAAGATCGTGGTTGATAGCGTGAGTCTCGGTACGGTCAACGCTTCGGTTGTGGGTGTAAACAGCTCCTACGACTCACGCTCTGGCATCGCCGGCCAGTATGACGTCGCGACCTTCAGCAACCTCGACTACAGCGGCTCCAAGACCAAGTGCGCGACCTATGTCGGCACCGGCAAGGGCTACGAGCCGGGTGAAGACACGAACGCCAGCAATATCGCTCGCGCCTGTATCTTCAAGTAATTCCTGCTCGCGCAATCCAAACAAAACGCCACGGCTTGCCGTGGCGTTTTGCTGCGCCGCAGTACAATTTGAATCAACCACACCGCCTCACTAACTACACCCACAACAAAGAAACAAGTACATGATTTTTCATGAACTTTAAAACATGATTAATTTATAAAATGTCTCTTTTGTACAACTGTCAACGTAATTGAGGTATTGCGATTACAAAAAGAACACTCCTAGAATGCGCAGCACGCCCGGCACAGATTCGGGTGAATTTTATAACTGTCATCCAAGGAGTTGTCTCATGAAGAAAGTCACCGGATTGTTGCTGGCAGCCGTCGGCACCCTCATTGCCACCACCGCCATCGCAGCGCCTTCGGCGCGCACCGTGCCTTCGTGCACCAAGGTCACCGTCACTTCCACCACGACGGTCAAATCCGGCGAAGTATGGGATGGTCTGAAGAAGTACGGGAAGTGGGTTTGCCTGGTGGGTTCGGGCAGCAAGTTCACCGGGACGCAATCGGAAAGCCAATCGCCGATCTTCACCATCAACGGCGGCACGGTGCAAAACGTGATCATTGGCGATGGCTCCAAGGGCACGGGCACCAACCTCGCCGCCGGCGGGGCGGACGGCATCCATTGCGCCAGCGGGACTTGTAAGGTGACCAATGTGTATTGGGCTGACGTGGGCGAAGACGGTGCGACACTGAAAGGCAGCGGCAGCATGACCATTTCGGGCGGCGCCGCTTTCAAGGCCGCCGACAAGCTGTTCCAGCACAATGGCTCGGGCACGCTGACCATCAGCAACTTCTACGCCAGCAACATCGGCAAACTCGCCCGCTCCTGTGGCAACTGCTCGACCCAATACGCTCGCAAGATCAACGTGAGCAGCGTGACGCTCGGCACCGTGAACTCCGGCGTAGTGGGCGTAAACAGCTCTTACGATTCGAAGTCGGGCATCGCTGGCAAGTACGACGTCGCCACCTTCTCCGACCTGAGCTACAGCGGCTCGAAGACCAAGTGCGCCACCTACATCGGCACGGGCTCCGGCAATGAACCCAAGGAAGACACCAACAAGACCAACATCGCTCGCGCCTGCATCTTCAAGTAAGGAGTCCGCTCCAAACAAAAACGCCACGGCTTGCCGTGGCGTTTTTGCATTAATCCCCTTCCGGTCGCGTGGCCAGCGAGCAATTCGCACCACAGGCGATCACCCAGGCAAAAACCCAGTCGCAATAGCGTTTTTTGTCGTTTAAAAACAGCCATTCTTGTTCAGTAAACGAGCGCTTGATCGTGGGCTGGCAAGAGGCACTTTTTACACCCATGATGCCGCCGCCCGGTGCGGGGATCAGTTCCCAGTCGGCTTTGCCGGTAATCGGATCAGGATAGAGTTTGCGCAGATAGCGCATGGTGCCGGGCAAGCGCGGGTCTTTGAGCAGGTCTTCCAGCTTTTTCGGCGCGAAATCGCCATTGCCATCCGGTGTATTGCTGTCGTACAACATGAACGCGCGAATATATTCGCTGCCGACAAAGAGCATTTCTTCTTCGACCTGCCGCCGTTGCGCCAGCGCACCCACCGTCACCGTGGCCGCGCTGGCCACAGCAATCACGGCGACCAAGGCAATCAAACCGATGTAAGTAAACCCAGCTTGAAGCGGCGCAGCAACGGCCGCATTTGCTAAACGATGATCTGAAACGGACAACGCCATGCTTTTCAATCCCGGCCGCGATGAAGCGCGGCGATTTTTTATTACGGTCTGGCAAAAACATCAGGCGGGCGCACCACTGGCTGACTTGGAACGCATGACGCTCGCCATCCTGCTTGCCCATCCTGAGTACCAGCGCCATCTGAGCGAAGATCAGCTTGATCGTGACTGGCTGCCCGAGAACGGGCAAACCAATCCTTTTTTACATATCGGCATGCATTTGGCGATTGAGGAACAGCTCTCGATCGACCAGCCTGCCGGCGTCAAAGCCCTCTTCGCGCAATTATGCCAAGCCACCGGCAGCGAGCACGAGGCTCAGCACGCCATGATGGACGGCTTGGCCGAGATGATCTGGCAGGCGCAGCGCAGCGGTGCCCTGCCCGATCCGGCGGTTTACCTCGATATTTTGCGCAGCAAAATCCAGCCTCACTGAGCCGCTTTCTGCAAGTTCAAGCGCCGAAGCATCGCGGCCGTGACCAGCACGATGCCGCCTTCCGAGCGGTAAAAACGTCGCGCATCTTCTTCGGCATTTTCCCCCACGATCAAACCCGGTGGAATTTCGCAACCGCGATCGATGATACAGCGACGCAGGCGGCTGCCGGTTCCGATGGTCACCGAAGGCAGGATCACGGCCGAATCAATCGTACAAAAGGAATGCACCCGCACCTTGGAAAACAGCACTGAATTGAGCACCAAGGAGCCGGACACAATACTACCGCCAGAAACCAGGGAATTCAGTGTCATTGCGTGCGAGCCGTTGTGATCCTGCACGAACTTGGCCGGCGGCAATTGCTCCTGATGCGTCCAGATCGGCCAGTCCTGGTCGTACACATCGAGTTCCGGCATCACCGAGGCCAAATCCAGATTGGCTGACCAATACGCATCGACCGTGCCGACATCGCGCCAGTAATGCTTGCCGCTGTCATTATTGGTGACGCAAGACAGGCTAAATGGGTGCGCATACGCCTCGCCCGCACGCACAATCTTCGGAATCAGATCCTTGCCAAAATCATGGCTGGAGCTGTCATCCGCCAGATCTTCGTCAAGCAGCCGGTAAAGGTATTCGGCATTGAATACATAAATACCCATCGAAGCGAGCGAGACGTCTTCATTGCCCGGCATCGCCGGCGGATGCGCGGGTTTCTCGACGAAGTCGACGATCTGGCGCGCCTCATCCACCGCCATCACCCCAAAAGCCGAAGCCTCTGTGCGAGGAACTTCAATGCAGGCCACCGTGCACTCACCGCCTAATTCAACGTGATCGATCAAAAGGCGCGAGTAATCCATTTTGTAAATGTGATCGCCAGCCAGAATCACGATGTATTCGGGGCCGTAATCGCGGATGATGTCGACGTTCTGGTAAACGGCATCGGCGGTGCCGCGATACCAGTGCTCTTCGTCCACGCGCTGCTGCGCGGGCAGAAGATCGATGAACTCGTTGGATTCGCTGCGCAGGAAGGACCAGCCGCGCTGCAAGTGGCGAAGGAGGGAGTGCGACTTGTACTGCGTCACCACGCCAATACGGCGGATGCCGGAATTGATGCAGTTCGACAAGGCGAAGTCGACAATGCGGAACTTGCCGCCGAAATACACCGCCGGCTTGGCGCGATTATCGGTCAGATCCTTCAATCGACTACCGCGACCGCCCGCCAGCACCAAAGCCATGGTTTTTTTCGGCAACTGCCGCGCCAGCATTGCTTTATCCATATCCCACTCCAGATGAAGCCGGCCCCGTAAGGGGCCGGAAAAGTCATTAGGTCACCACGGTCGGTTCGGCCATCCCAGTGCGCAAGGTAATTTCCGCCAGCTCACGCGCGATCGAAATCAGGCCGCTCAGCATGGCTTGCGTTTCCACATTGTGGCGCGCCGGATCGGCCTCGTACTGCTCGAGGTAAACGCGCAAAGTCGCGCCTTCCGTGCCCGTGCCGGACAAGCGATACACAATGCGCGCGCCGTTGGTGAACACGATGCGAATGCCCTGGTTTTCCGAGCGCGAACCGTCAACCGGATCGTCGTAAGCAAAATCATCGGCCAGCGCAACTTCGAACTGACCATAGCGCATGCCCACGATGCCCTGAATGCGCGCGCGCAGATGTCCCATCAACCCGTTGGCTGACACGCTGTCCACGCCTTCGTAATCGTGACGGCTGTAATAGTGGCGACCGAAACGCGCCCAGTGCGCGCGCACCAGCTCTTCCACACTCTTGCCGGTGACGGCCAACAGATTCAGCCAGAACAGCACCGCCCAGACGCCGTCTTTTTCGCGCACATGGTTCGAACCTGTGCCGTAGGATTCCTCGCCGCACAGCGTCGCCTTGCCTGCGTCGAGCAGATTGCCAAAGAACTTCCAGCCCGTCGGGGTTTCATATGCGGGAATACCCAGCGCCTTGGCAACATAATCGACCGCGCACGAAGTCGGCATCGAGCGCGCCACGCCAGCCAGTCCCGCCTTATAGGCTGGAATCAGCGTGGCATTGGCCGCCATCACGGCGAGACTATCGGATGGCGTCACGACAAAGTTGCGGCCGATGATCATATTGCGGTCGGCATCGCCGTCGCTCGCCGCGCCAAATTCCGGCGAGTTGCTGTGCGAGAGCGCTTCGATCAATTCGGTGGCATGGGCCGGATTCGGGTCGGGATGATGGCCGCCAAAATCTTCGAGCGGCGTGCCATTGACCACCGTGCCGGGCGCTGCGCCGAGCAAGTCTTCCAGAATGTATTTGGCATACGGACCACCAATGGCCGAGAGCGCATCGAACTGCATGCGATGGCCGGCGGCAAACCAGCTGCGGATCGCGGCGAAATCGAAAATCTCGCCCATCAGTTCGGCGTAGTCCGCGACCGGATCGATGATCTCGACCGCCATTCCCTCCAGTTCATACTGACCCACCACATC
>CAXYUI010000013.1:0-16292 GCA_964291975.1 uncultured Formivibrio sp.
TGCGTGATTATCGCAGCGAGTTTGATTTGCGCTTGGCGGAAATGAAGTTGCATGAGCTGGAAATGCAGCGCGGCGCGCAAACGTCTGCGCCGGTTGCCACGCCTAGCCCAGAAGTCATCCCGCCACCTGCGGTTCTGGATACGCAAGCGATTTGGCGTGCGGAAGCGGATAGCTACCGCGCACTCAGTCTGGCCGAGCCGGATGAGGCCAATCATCGGCGCAAGTTGATTGCAGCTTTACATCAAGGTTTGTCCGAAGGCGTCGAGCCAGCGGTGATCGATGAAGGGCTGCGCGAATGCGATCGCCTGCTGCGCGATCACCCGGACGAGGTTGAGCTGCACTGCGCAGCTGGCGCTTTTTGTCTGGCGCGAGCCGGCCACCGCCAAGATCAGGAAGATTGGGCTACGGCAGAAGCGCATTGGCTGGAAGCCGAACGCCTCCAGCGTGGTTCCGCTGCGTATGAGCTGGTGGCGCTGTATGCGCAAAGCGGCCGTGTTGAAGAAGCGCGCAAACGATTGGCTCTGGCTCGCTTGGCCGGCGTCGCCAAAGTTGAAAAACTGGCTTTGCTGCGAAGCGATCCTCTGCTGGCTCCGTTGCGCGAGCAAGCTTGGTTTCAGAACTATTTACAAAGCCTGGAAAGCGATCAGACGCTAGCCTGAGTGCGCTTATTCAATCCAGCTGAGGCCATGCGTTTGCAAGCCGTCTTGCAAGAAGCGCATGGCTTCTGCCGTTTCTGCGGCGTTGCCGGTGACGCTGAAATCAATGTGTGGGCTCGGATAACGCTGCCCGCCAAAGCTCGGTAAGCTGGAAAAGCTCACACCAGGCCAGCGCCGCGTCAGTGCTTCCATCAAATCAATCAGCGCGCCTTCGCGCGCATCAGGCACCACAATCGAGCGGGTGATGGCGGGTTCGGCATTTTCATAACAGTGATCGAGCAGCCAGTCGGTCATGGGCCAAGCCATTTCTGGAAAACCCGGCAGCAAATAATGTTCGCGGATATGGCAGCCGGCGACCTGGTTGACCGGATTGGGAACCAGCGCCGCACCTTGTGGAAATTCGCACAGGCGAATGCGGTGCGGATAGAGATCTTCGCCAAAGCGCTCGGCCAGGATCGCGCGCGCTTCGGGCTGCGCTTCCAGCGGGACATCGAGCGCAGTCGCCAAAGCCTGACGGGTGTAATCGTCCGGCGTGGCGCCAATGCCGCCGCACGAAATGACTTTCCAGCCCTCCGCCAGACTTTTGCGAAACGCATCGACCAGCACGGCGGGATCGTCGGGCAGGTAATGGGCGCTGGCCAGCCGGTGGCCGCGTGCTTTGAGCTTGCTCAGGATGACCGGGAAGTGCTGGTCTTGGCGGCGACCATTCAGGATTTCGTCGCCAATCAGGTAAAGATGAAAATCCGCCATGCTGTGCTCCTTGCCGCCATAGGCTGTCGGCGGTCTAATACGGCCTCGGTGATCGTGCATGCGAGTATGCACGAAGTTCGCCCGCTGCTACCACCCGACAGAGAACGCCATGACCCAATATGCTACGCCTGCTTTTGAGCAGAAAATTTGTCCCCCCGACCAGCTGGCCGCGCGCTTGGCGGCCTTGCCTCGCCCCTTGGTCTTTACCAATGGCTGTTTTGATATTCTGCACCGCGGCCATGTGACTTATCTGGCGCAAGCGCGCGCGCAGGGCGCGAGCATGATCGTTGCGCTCAATACCGACGCCTCGGTCAAACGCCAAGGCAAGGGGGATGACCGGCCGATCAATGGCTTGGCCAATCGCGCGGCGGTCATGGCCTCGCTGGAGTGCGTTGATCTGGTGACCTGGTTTGATGAGGACACGCCTTTCAATCTGATCATGGCCACGCGTCCTGATGTGCTGATTAAGGGCGGCGACTGGACGCCGGAAAACATCGTTGGTAGCCGGGAAGTACTGGCTTGGGGGGGGGCAGTGCATTCGATCCCATTCCTGTATGACACGTCCACCACCAAAACCTTGGAACGCATTCGCGCAGCGGAGTAAACCATGGCGATCAAGCAAAGTCCGCTGGTCGAGTTTTATCAGGATCTGCTCGAATCTGGCCTCTTTACGTCCTGGCAGATGGCGCAGGTGGCCGTCGTGGTCGGCGCGCTGGCTCTGGCCTATCTGGCGCAGCGCTTGTTGCGCCGGCGTTTTCAGCTCGTTTCGACCGGCGGCGTGGATTGGCCGTGGGTGTTATTTCCGCTGCTGGCCTGGTTACTGGTGCAAGTCGGCGGCCCCTTGTTGCAGTTGCTGATTCCGCATTCGCAAAAGCTGCTGGGCGTGGCGGAACTCCTCTTGCTGGCGATGTTCAGCATCCGCGTGCTGGTGTATCTGCTGCGACATGTGTTTACTGGCGCGTGGTTGCCGCGCTGGGAGCGCATCATCGCAGCCGGGATTTGGATCATCTATGCCCTGCATGCCGTGGGCGTGTTGCCCGAAATCGCGCGCACGCTCGATGCCATCAGTTTCCATGTCGGCAAGACCCATTTCTCTCTGCTGACCATCATTCAAGGCGTGTTCTCGGTTGGGATGACCTTGCTGGCTGCGCTCTGGCTGGGGCGCGTGATTGAACGCCGCTTGCTTGCCGCCAGCGTGATTGATCTGAATGTGCGGGTGGTTATCAACAAGGTGGTGCGCGCCGGCTTGATTGTCCTGGCGGTGATGATTGCGCTGCCCTTGGTCGGGATCGACCTGACCGTGCTTTCGGTCTTTGGTGGCGCCTTGGGGGTGGGCTTGGGTTTTGGCCTGCAAAAGATCGCATCCAACTATGTGTCGGGCTTCATCATCTTGCTTGATCGTTCGGTGAAGTTGGGGGATTTGATCCACGTTGATGGTCGGCAAGGCACGGTCAGCGAGCTGACTTCGCGCTATATCGTCCTCAAATTGCTCGATGGCACGGATGTGCTGATTCCGAATGAAGCGCTGGTCACCTCTACCGTGGTGAATCTTTCCTACAAGGATCGCAAGATCGCGGTCGGCGTGCCGGTGCAAGTGGCTTATGGCACCGATCTGGAGCTGGCGCTGCAACTTTTGGTGGCAGTGACGAAGGGCGAATCCCGCATCGCGGTCGATCCTGCGCCAGGCGCTTTGATTCGCGGCTTTGGCGATAGCGGGATCAATCTGGAGCTGATGGTTTGGGTGCTTGATCCAGAAAATGGCACGGGCGGCCTGCGCTCAGACTTGAATCTGAAAATCTGGAAAGCTTTTCAGGCGGACGGGATTGAGATTCCTTTTCCGCAACGTGAAATTCGCATGATTGGCGGCGATACAACAAAGCACTGAGCTGGATTTCGACGTCTGGCGCTGCGCGCATATAGTGAATCTTTATTCCTGACGGGAGACTGAGCATGTCAACAATACAGCGCTACCATGTGGGGCCGCGCCTTTCTGAAATTGTGGTGCATGGGAATACGGTTTATCTGGCTGGCCAGATTGCCGATACGCTCGATAAAGATGCGCGAGGCCAGACCGAAGAAGTCCTGGCCAGCATCGACCGTCTTCTGACTGAAGTGGGCTCAGACAAAACGCGGATTTTGTCGGTGACCATTTACCTGCGCGAGATCGAGGATTTTGACGCCATGAATGCGGTCTGGTCGAGCTGGGTTCCCGCTGGGCACACGCCCGCGCGCGCCACGGTGGAAGCCCGTTTGGCCGATCCGCGCTACCGCGTGGAAATGAGCGTCGTCGCCGCGCTCTAAAAGAAAACCGCCCTTGGGGGCGGTTTTAAAGATCGTCGTTGGTTTCGCCGCCGACCACTTTGTAGATCACACTCAGCGAAAATCCGCGCCCGGCCAGAAAACGCAACTGGCGGGCGCGTTCTTTTTGCTCGGCCGGGGGCGTGCCAAATTTGCGCAGCCAGAGCGCACGCGCTTGCGCTTCCTCATCATCAGCGGCCTCAGAGAGCGTCTCGCGGATCAGTTCATCGGCGACGCCTTTCTGGCGCAGTTCCGCTTTCAGTCTTTGCGGGCCGTAGCGCTCGGAGCGATAACGCACCCATTGCTCGGTAAAACGGGCGTCGGAAAGCCAGCCGCGCTCGACCAGATCGTCGAGTAGCGCGTCGAGTTCTTCAGGGGATTCGGTGAGCGGGAGGAGTTTCTGTCGCAACTCGGCCCGCGCGTATTCACGGCGGGCCAGCAGTTGCAGGGCTTTATTGCGTAGATCAGGCGTCGAGGGCATCGTCGTCTTGTTCGGCCGCGCCGGCATCAAGCGGCAGCTGCTTGCCGCCGATCTTGGCGCGAATCTTGGCTTCGATTTCAGCGGCCATTTCAGGGTTGTCCTTCAGATATTGACGGCTGTTTTCCATGCCCTGACCGATCTTGGCACCGTTGTAGCTATACCAAGCGCCGGCTTTTTCGACGATCTTGTGCACGACGCCATGTTCGATGATTTCACCTTCATGGCTGATACCTTCGCCATACAGGATGTCGAAAGTGACCACGCGGAAGGGCGGCGCGACCTTGTTTTTGGCGATCTTGACCTTGGTCTGGTTGCCGATGACTTCTTCGCCCTTTTTCACCGCGCCGATGCGGCGGATATCCAGACGCACGGACGCGTAGAACTTGAGCGCATTACCGCCGGTGGTGGTTTCTGGGCTCTGGCCTGGCATCATCACGCCGATCTTCATGCGCAGCTGGTTAATAAAGATCACCAGCGTGTTGGTGCGCTTGATGTTGGCGGTGAGCTTGCGCAGTGCCTGGCTCATCAGGCGGGCTTGCAGGCCGACGTGGGTGTCGCCCATTTCGCCTTCGATTTCGGCCTTGGGGGTCAGCGCGGCGACCGAGTCGACCACGATGATGTCCACGCCGCCCGAGCGCACCAGCATGTCGGCGATTTCGAGCGCCTGCTCGCCGGTATCCGGTTGCGAGATCAGCATGTCGGAGACATTCACACCCAGCTTTTGCGCGTAGATTGGATCGAGCGCGTTTTCCGCATCGATATAAGCTGCGACGCCGCCGAGCTTCTGGATTTCTGCTACCACATGCAGACAGAGCGTGGTTTTACCGGAGGATTCCGGGCCGAAGATTTCAACCACGCGACCGCGCGGCAGGCCGCCTACGCCCAGACCTAAGTCCAAACCGAGCGAGCCGGTTGAAACCACTTGTAAGTCATTTTCGATCTGGGCTTCGCCCATCTTCATGATCGCGCCCTTGCCGAATTGACGTTCGATTTGGGCCAGTGCGGCCGCGAGGGCCTTGCTCTTGTTCTCGTCCATGGGAAGCTTTCCGCTCAGTGGTGAATGTTGACGTAGAGTATAGAACGATTGTTCTATTTTCGGGAAGGCCTGCTTTATGTATTGGGCAGGGTGAAGTAGAAGGTGGCGCCGGCCTGATCTTCACTTTTGGCCCAGATCCGGCCGTTGTGACGGCTGATAATGCGCTGGACAATAGCCAGTCCCACGCCGTTGCCGCTGTATTCGGCTTGGGTGTGCAAGCGCTGGAATGGGTTGAAGATGCGGTTGGCCTGACTCATGTCGAAACCGATTCCGTTGTCGCTAACAAAAAAGACATCCTTGCCGTTGATCTGGCTCATGCCAAAGCGGATGCAGGGATTGGGAACGCATTCAGTAAATTTCCAGGCGTTGTCGAACAGGTTGTACAGGGCAATGCGAATCAGTTTCGGGTCAACGAGGGCATGTCGGTTTGGGGTGATGTCGACTTGTACGGTGCGTCCCGGATTGAGCACGCTCATTTCGTCGAGGATATCGTCGGCCAGCGCGGAAAGATCGGTATCGCGCGGATTGATTTCACAGCTTGAGAATTTGGCCAGATTGAGCAAATCGTCGATCTGGTTGGCCATGCCGGCAATGGTGCTGCGGATACGGTGCAGGTAGTTGTGGGCGTTGCTGTCGAGCTCACTGCCGTAGTCTTCTTCCAAGACTCGGCTGAAGCCTTCCACAGAGCGCAAGGGCGTGCGCAGATCTTGCGCCAGCGATTGCGATAGCGTTTCCAGTTCGTGATTCGCCGCCGCGAGCTGGCGTGTGCGCTGCTCGAACGATTCTTCCAGATGGTTGCGATATTGTTCCAGTTCGTCTTCCGCCTTCTTGCGTGCGCTGACGTTGCGGAAAAAGCCATGCAGAGTAATGCGCCCGTGCGGATCTTGACTGCGGCTCATCAGGCAATCGACCCAGATGGTTTCACCATCTTGGCGGCGCATGCGAAATTCCAGTTCCTGATGATCGTGTTGTTGATTGGTGAACAATTCGTAGATGATGTGGCGATCATCCGGGTGCAGGCAAAGGGTAAAGAAGTCTTCGCTGTACCACATGGTGAGCGGCTGATCGAGCAAGGCTTCGGCTTGTGAGCCAACAAAAGTGAAACGCCATTCGTTCGGATTGGCTTCCCAAGGGATCAGGTCAGTGACATTCAGCAAGCGTTGCGCGCGATCACGTTCGGCGATCAGCGCCGTTTCGGTTTGCTGACGACCCGCGAGATCAGCTTCGAGCTGGACGTTTTTTTCTTCGAGCTTGTGAATGCGCGCGTGCAATACTTGCCGCGTGCTTTCCAGACTGGCCGAAAGCTGACTGATTTCATCGTTGCCAGGCAAGATGATTTTTGAGTCAGCTTCTTCGGAAGTCAGCTTTTCGGCTTGGCGACGCAGGGTGGCCAGTGGGCGCAATACGCGTCGGTAGATCAATAAAATGCTCAGTCCCAGACTGATGATGATCTGGCTCGCCAGCGCCGCCAGAAAGAATAATTGGTTGCGCAGGATGCTGCGCGTAGAAAGGCCGTCGTCCATTTCCAGCGTGACCACGCCGATCATGGCACCTTGCTTGTAAACCGTACGCGAAAGCTGGCGCAGTTGGCCGATGCGGCGATCCGGCCGGTTGGCATGCAGGAAGTTACCCAGCGTGGCGTCGTTGACATTGATGCGCACCACGCGCTCGTCGCCCATGATCGAGTCAATCAGCGGCCGACCAGCATCGGGCGCCATATTCCACAGCGGCTCACGAATCCCGAGTACCAATACTTCCAGAAAGCGCAACTGATCGTTGTGCTGCGCTTCGCGCGCCGATTTCAGGCTTTGATTCAGGTTGACGTAGCCCATCAGCACGGCGGGCAAGAGCAGGCCGCAGAGGATGGCAATGATGATCGCAGTGCGCAAGGAGAGCTTCATATCAGGGCGCAGCTCGGTAACGACAGGGCTCAAGTTTAGTGGAATTGACTGTTTCAGTGCGAGGCGCGTGTCTTCTGTGCAAGAAGTGTGGCAAAACCGTGTCAGGCTGTGATGTAACTCTGTCGCTTGGGTTGCGCGGAGCATCGGCGCATAATGCTGCCGCGTTGCAAAACGGAGGGCAGTGAGATGCGCGTTGTGGTCTTGGGGGGCGGCGTGGTCGGAGTGGCTTCAGCCTGGTATCTGGCGCAGGCCGGTCATGAAGTGGTGGTGATCGAACGCGAATCGCAGGCCGGCATGGATACATCCTTTGCCAACGGCGGGCAGATTTCAGTGTGTCATGCCGAACCGTGGGCCAATCCCAAAACCCCGTGGAAAGCGCTGCAATGGCTGTGTGAAGAAGACGCGCCGCTGCTGTTTCGCCTGAAGGCCGACTGGCGGCAATGGCGCTGGGGGCTGCGTTTCTTGCAGGAATGCCTGCCCGGACGCGCACGCAGCAACTTGCAGAATCTGGTGCGGCTGGGTTTGTATAGCCGCGCGCGCTTGCAGGAATTGCGCGCGCAGACTGGCATTCATTACGATGAGCTCACCCGCGGCATCTTGCATTACTACACCGAGGAAGCTGATTTTGCGGCGGCGATTCCGGCTGCGGCGCTGATGCGCGAGCAGGGCTTGGATCGCGAAGTCAAAAGCGCGTGTGAATGCCTGGCTATCGAACCTGCGCTGGCGCACTCACGCCGTCCCATCGTCGGCGGGACTTATACCCGCACCGATGAATCGGGCGATGCCTGTGCTTTTACCCAGAATCTGGCTCGGCTGTGCACCGAACGCGGCGTGGTTTTCCGCTTTGATACCCATATTGAACAGATTTTGACCACCGGCGACGCCGTCAGTGGCGTGCGTCTGCGCTTTACAGAAGACGGCGAAGCGCGCGAAGAAATCCTCTGCGCCGATGCCTATGTGATCAGCTTGGGTAGTTACAGCACTTTGCTGGCCGAGCAGGCTGGGCTCAAGCTCGATGTCTATCCCGCCAAGGGCTATTCGGCAACGATCCCGGTGCGCGAGGGCGATTGTGCGCCCAGTGTCAGCATGACCGACGATGGCTACAAACTGGTGTTCTCACGGCTTGGTGATCGGCTGCGTGTGGCCGGAACCGCTGAATTCAATGGCTATAACCTCGAACTCAACGCCGTGCGCTGTCAGGCTTTGCTGGCACGCACGCGTGAAATTTTCCCGCAGGCTGGCGATTACGATCAGGCCGAATTCTGGACGGGCTTACGCCCTTCCACGCCATCCAATCTGCCTTATATCGGTCGTTCCCCTCGGCACGACAATCTCTGGCTCAATACCGGTCATGGCACGCTGGGCTGGACGGAAGCGTGCGGTTCCGGGCATGCGCTGGCGGAATTGCTCAGTGGCCGGACGCCGGAAGTCGATTACCCGTTTCTGGGCTGAATCTCTCTGTGGCGCGCTTCACAGCGCGCTTTTTTTTGCCCGGATAGACTGGCTCCACATTCAACAAGAAGGAGTCAGACCATGAAACGCATCAATTCTTGCATTCTTGCGGTATCCCTGATGGCCAGCGCAGCTTGGGTTCAAGCTAGTGAAATGCATGTGTTGGGCGGTCTGATTGGCGGCGCGATTGGCGCTGGCGTCGGCAAGCAGATCGGTGGCAGTGAAGGCGCGGTGATTGGCGCGGCCATCGGCGGACTGACCGGCGTGGCGATCGCCGATAACCGCCGGGAAACCCGCGTGGTGGAACGTGAAGTTGTTGAAGTGCGCGAACCGCGCGTGATCGAACAGCGTGTGGTGCATGTCGAATCGCCGCGTGTGGTGGAGCGGGTCTATGTTGAGCCGCGGCATGTCGAAAAGCGTGTGGTGTATGTGCAGCGCCCGGTTGAGCGCGTGGTGCATGTGCGCGAAGTCCATCGTTATGACCGTCATCGTCACGATCGTCATGAGCGCTACGACCGTGATGACCGTCACGATCGTCGCGATCATCGTCGCTGGTAATCAGCGACCTTTGGGCGGGGTCATTTCCTTGCCTTTGTAATCACACAGGTCGTTGACCACGCAGTTCCAGCATTCCGGCCGCCGCGCTTTGCAAACGTAGCGGCCATGCAGGATCAGCCAGTGGTGAGCGTGTTGCAAAAATTCTTTGGGAACCACTTTCAAGAGCTTGTGCTCGACGGCGAGCACATCCTTGCCGGGCGCGAGCCCAGTGCGGTTACCCAGTCGGAAAATATGGGTGTCGACCGCCAGGGTGGGTTCGCCAAACGCGATATTGAGCACCACATTGGCGGTCTTTCTGCCGACGCCGGGCAGCGCTTCCAGTGCGGCGCGCTCGTGCGGGACTTGGCTGCCGTGGCGCTCGATCAGCATCCGGCAGGTTTCCAGCAGATGTTTGGCCTTGCTGCGATAGAGTCCGATCGTGGCGATATAAGATTCAAGGCCTTCTTGGCCGAGCGCCAAAATGGTCTCAGGCGTATTGGCGACCGGAAAAAGTTTGCGGGTGGCTTTGTTCACGCCGACATCGGTGGCTTGCGCCGAAAGCAGTACGGCGGTCAGTAATTCGAAGGGCGTACTGTATTCGAGTTCGGTTTTTGGCTCCGGGTCGAGTTCGGCCAGACGGCGGAAGAATTCATGACGTTTTTGTGGGTTCATAAGGACTAACCGCCCGGAGGAATTGACAGTTTTTTAGTGGAAAGCGGAGCATAATCCGCGCGCTATTTGCAAAGGAAGATCATCATGAAAAAGTTTCTCGTTTTGGCTGGCCTCTTGGTGGCCGTGAATCTGGCGCAAGCCGCCGACAAGGGTGCCATCATCGGTGGTGCAGTGGGTGGCGCAGCGGGCGCGGCCATCGGCAGTGAGCTCGGCGGCAAAGAAGGTGCGATTCTGGGTGCGGCGATCGGTGGCGGTGCTGGCGCTGCGGTCGGCAGCAAGAAGACCGAAACCAAGATCGTTGAAAAGCGCGTGGTCGAAAAGCAGGTCATCGTGAAAGAAGTCCCGCGCGAGCGCGGCCGCAAGGTCGGCCATGACAAGCACCGGCATGACCGCCGAGACTGGCACGATAGACGCGATCACCGCCGCGATCGTTGAGATTAAGGTTCAAAAAAAGCTGCCCTCGGGCAGCTTTTTTATTTCAAGCCGTCACCTCAATCGGCGCGGGTTTGGCGGCGCGCGCAGCTTGGCGCTTGTCGAGCCAACTCTTGATCGCAATCAGAAAGCCCAGTCCGACAAAGGCGCCGGGCGGCAGGATGGCGAACAGGAACTGGTAGTTGGCCTCCGCCGGCACGACATGAATCACCCAGGATTTGGCGGTCGGGCCGAACACCAGATCAATGCCGGACAGCAGCGTGCCTTTGCCGATCAGTTCGCGCAAACCGCCCAGCACCGCCAGCACGCAGGTCAGGCCGATTCCCATCAGAAAGCCGTCCACCGCCGAATGCAGCACCGGGTTTTTCGACGCAAAAGCTTCGGCGCGCGCCAGCACGATGCAGTTGGTGGTGATCAGCGGAATGAAAATCCCCAGCACCACATACAGGCCGTGCACATAGGCGTTCATCAAGAGATCGACCATGGTGACGAGCGCGGCGATGATCAGGATGAAGATCGGGCTGCGGATTTCCGGCGGCACAAAACCGCGCAGGGCGGCCACGGCGGTGCTGGCAATCAGCATGACCAAGCTGGTCGCCAGCCCGAGGCTGACGCCATTGACGATGTTGTTCGACATCACCAGCACCGGACACATGCCCAGCACTTGCACCAGCGCGGCGTTTTGCGACCACAGACTTTTGTGGGCGATGTCGTTGAATTCGTGTTTCTGCATCATTTCACCTCTTGGGCGAATAGCGTGTCGCGGCGGGTAGCGACGTCTTCCAGCGTGGCGCGCACGGCTTTGACGATGGCGCGCGGGCTGATGGTGGCGCCGGCGGTGTAGTCGAAATCGCCGCCGTCTTTTTTCACTTTCCAGCGCTCATTGGCCGGATTTTCCAGCGATTTGCCATCGAACTGGGTGATCCAGGCGGATTTGGTCAGCTCGATATAGTCGCCCAGGCCCGGCGTTTCCTTGTGCGATACCACGCGCACGCCGAGCACCGTTCCGTCTGCCGCCACGCCGATTAGCAGGCGGATTTTGCCGCCATAGCCTTCGTTGGCGGTGGCCTCGAAAATCGCTGCGGCAATGCGGTCATCGCGGCGCGCCAGGTAGTAGCGCTCGCTGCGGCCGGCTTGCGCATGGGGGCGACTGTCGACCGCATAGCCTTGCGGCAGGACTTGCGCCAGTTGTTGCGCCAGCGCGCTGGCTTCGTTCTTTTCGACAATCGGCCGGGTCAGCGCATAAGTGCCGGCCATGATGGCGGTAAAGACCAGGGCGAAAGCGAGCAGGATGCGGGCGCTGCGCAGGCCGTTGCTGAACATGGCTTTCATTTCTTCTTCGCCTTTTCCCAAGCCTTGCGGCCAAAGCTGGCGGGCTGGGTGTGCCGGTCAATGAAGGGGGTGGCGATATTCATGATGATGACGGCAAAGGCCACGCCATCGGGATAGCCGCCCCAAGTGCGGATCAGATACACGGTGAGACCAACGAGGCCGGCGAAAATCCAGCGCCCGCGCGGCGTGGTCGGGCTGGAGACCGGGTCGGTAATGATGAAAAAAGCGCCCAGCATGGCCGCGCCCGAGCCCAGATGAAACAGCGGCGCGGCGTACAGATTGGCGTCGACAAGATGCATCAGGCCGGACATCGCCAGCAGCGCGCCCAGAAACGCTGCCGGCAGTTGCCAGGGAATGACGCGCGCGATCAGCAGATAGAGTCCGCCCGCCAGATAGGCCAGATTGATCCACAGGCTGGCCTTGGCTTGCAGCGCCGGTGCGCTTAGCGCTTGCGTTAGCCCCAGGCCTTGCAAGAGGCCGGTCTTGACCGTATCGAGCGGCGTGGCCGACGCGATGGCGTCAAAAGTGATCTGTGGCAAATGGCCGGTCAGGATGTAGCCGATTTGCGCCAACGCGGTGAGATCGGGCTGCGGCAGCGCGAGCGGCGCGGCCCAGCGCGACATCTGCGCGGGGAAAGACACAATCAGCACGGCAAAGCCGATCATGGCCGGATTGAAGGGGTTTTGCCCCAAGCCGCCAAAAGCGTGTTTGGCCAGACCAATGGCGATGAACGTGCCCAGCACCACCATCCACCACGGCGCAAGCGGCGGAATCGACAGCGCCAGCAGCCAGCCGGTCAGGAGCGCCGAACCATCGAGCACAAAGGGTTTGACCGGATAGCCGCGCAGTTTCAGGCAGGCGGCTTCGGTGGCGAGCGCGGTTGCGCTGGCCAGCGCGATCTGCACCAGTACGCCCACGCCAAAAGCCCAGACCGAAACGGCGATGCCGGGCAACAAGGCCGCGCAGACCTTGAGCATGACCACTTGCAGCGGCGTCGGTTTTACAAAAAACGGAGAGGTCGCCATCTTATTCCTTTGCTGCCTTGCGCGCGGCCGCAGCGGCCTTGGCGGCTTCGATGCGGGCGCGTTTTTCTTCTTCAAGCCGGGCGCGCTGTTCCGGGCTCATGGCTTCCAGCGCGGCTTTTTCGGCAGCGCGTTTTTCCATGGCTTCGCGGATGCGCGCAGCTTTTTCCGGGTCGAGCGCCGGTTTGGGCGCTTCTGCCGCCGGCGGCTCGGCCTGCGGCGCGGGTTCGGCTGGCAGCGTGACGGGTCCATCCAGCGGCAGTCGGGCTTGCGCGCCCGCCGCCTTTTTTTCCGCAGCCTTGGCGAGCGCAGCGGCGATCTTGGCCTGTTTTTCCGCTTCTTTTGCGGCTTTTTCTTCCGGACTCATGGCGTCCGCCGCCGCTTTTTCGGCAGCGCGTTTTTCCATCGCTGCGCGGATTTTCTCGGCCTTTTCTGGGTCAAGCGCGGGTTTAGCCTCCGTAGGAGCGGCTTCAGCCGCGATGGCATTCTTTTTCGCCGCTGCTTTTTCCATTGCTGCCTTGATCTTGGCTGCGCGCTCGGCATCAGCCGGATCGGCGGATTCGCTCGCGGCCGCGTGTTTTTCCTGAGCCTTGGCCGCCAGGCGGGCGGCCTTTTCGGCTTTCTCGCGCTCTTCGCGGAAAGTCTTGAATTCGTGGCGTTGGCGCGCCAGATCGGCGGCTTTTTCCTGTTGTTCCTGCGTCCAGATTTCGGATTTGGAAAAACGGAAATAATCGACGAGGCGGATCGACGAGGGGCAAACATAGGCGCAAGCGCCGCATTCGATGCAGTCGAACAGATTCCAGCGCTCGGATTTATCAAACTGCTTGCCGCGCGCGAACCAGTACAGATCCATCGGCTGCAGTTCGGCCGGGCAGGCATCGGCGCATTTGCCGCAGCGGATGCAGGGCATTTCCGGCTGCGGGTCGGGCAGATCGATGGGGTCGCGCGCGATGATGCAGTTGCCCGCCTTGGACACCCCGGCTGCCAGATCGGGAACCGTGAAGCCCATCATCGGCCCGCCGTAAATGAAACCGGCGGCGTCCGGCGCTGCGCCGGCGAGCGTGGCCAGTTCGGCCAGCGGCGTGCCGAGCAGCGCTTCGTAATTGCCGGGGTGGGCGACCTTGCCGGTCAGCGTGACGATGCGGGTGGTCACCGGCTCGCCGTGCTCGATGGCGCGTGCGATGTGGTAGACGGTGGCGACGTTGAAGCACTGCACGCCGAGTTCAGTCGAGCGCACGCCGGACGGGACTTCCTTGTTGGTCAAGAGCTTGATCAGCTGCTTGGCGCCGCCGGACGGATACAGCGTCGGCACGACGACGACATCAATCGGGAAATCGCAGGCCGCAATGGCCGCGCGCATCGCCGCTGCGGCTTCGGGCTTGTTGTCTTCAATGCCGATCAGCACTTCGCGGGCGCGCAAGAGTTCGCGCACGATGCGGATGCCGGCGACGATGCCGTCCGCGCGTTCGCGCATCAGCCGGTCGTCGCAACTGATATAGGGTTCGCATTCCGCGCCATTGATGACCAGCGTTTCCAGCCCGCTTTTGGCGTTGAGCTTGAGGTGGGACGGAAACACCGCGCCGCCGTAGCCGACCACGCCCATGTCGCGCAGAAAATCGCGCACCACCCGGCCTTCGGCCTCGCGCCAGTTGGCAAGGCCGGGCTGAATCATTTTCTCGTGCAGCCCGTCGGTTTCTAGGGTGATGCACAGATCGGGCAGTCCGGACGGATGCGCCACGGGCGCATCGCCCACGGCCAGCACCGTGCCGGAAGTCGGCGCGTGCAGCGCAGCTGAAACAGCGCCGTCGGCAGCAGCGATCATCTGGCCTGCGAGCACGCGCTCGCCCACGCTGACCAGCGCCTTGGCGCGATTGCCGACATGCTGGTGCAGGGAAAGGATCAGCCGCTGCGGCAAAGGCGCAAGCGCGATGGCTGCGCTGTTCGATTCGCGCTTGTGCTCGGGCGGGTGAATGCCGCCGTGAAAGGAATAAACAGAACGTGCGCTCATTGGGTCTTTTCTGCGGCAACGGGCTTGAGGGAAATCACCGGGTACTGCCATTTCCAGCTGGTGACGGATTCCTTGACCGGGACAATATCGATGCAATCGACCGGGCAGGGCGCGACGCAAAGCTCGCAACCCGTGCATTCCTGAGCGATCACGGTATGCAGATGCTTGGCGCTGCCGACAATCGCGTCGACCGGGCAGGCCTGAATGCACAGCGTGCAGCCGATGCAGGTGTTTTCGTCGATCAGGGCGACAGACTTGGGCTTGGGTTTGGCGAGCTCGCCATCCATCGGCACATAGTCGCGCCCCAAAAGGTCGGCCAGTTTGTGGATGCCCTCATCGCCGCCGGGCACGCACTTGTTGATTTCGGCTTCGCCGCTGGCCACCGCGGTGGCATAGGGTTTGCAGCCCGGATAACCGCACTGCCCGCACTGGGTTTGCGGCAAGAGGGCGTCGATTTTGTCGACCAGCGGGTCTTCGTCGACCTTGTACTTGATCGCCGCCACGCCCAGGATCAGGCCGATGACCACGGCCAGCGCCGCCATGATGGCGAGGGCTTCCAGAAAAGCAATCATCGCAGCCTCACTTCACCAGACCCGAAAAGCCCATAAACGCCAGACTCATCAGCCCGGCCGTAATGAACGCAATCGGTGCGCCCTTGAAAAATTCCGGAATATCCGCCGCTTCCATGCGCTCGCGAATCGCCGCGAAAAGAATCAGCACCAGCGAAAAGCCGACCGCGCTGCCAAAGCCGAACACCAGCGATTCAACAAAATTGTGCTTGAGCGAGGTATTGAGCAGCGGCACGCCGAGCACCGCGCAATTGGTGGTGATCAGCGGCAGATAAATGCCCAGCACCTGATACAGCACCGGGCTGGTTTTGTGGATGAACATCTCGGTGAACTGCACGATGGCGGCGATCACCACAATGAAACCCAGCGTGCGCAGATATTCGATATGCCAGGCCACCAGCAGTTGATCGAGCAGCCAGGACGTGCCGCAAGCCAGCGTCAGCACAAAGGTCGTCGCCAGCCCCATGCCGATCGAGGCTTCGAGTTTCTTGGAAACGCCCATAAAAGGGCACAGGCCCAGAATCCGCACCAAGACAACATTGTTGACGAGTACGGCGCCGATCATCAGCAGGGCATAGTGTTGCAAGGTCATGTTCTTTCCATGAATGGCCAAGGCGCTTTGGTGCCCCGGCTGCAGGCAAAATCACGGGCGCGGATTGAACGTTATGTCCAAGTCGTGACCGTGGTCCGAGCCGGTGATTCTGTCGCCTTGTTGATCTGTTCCCGCTCGGTGTCGCGACAAGCGCGGTGGCGAAAGGGCTGGGTCATCAATCCGTGATGCGAACAGGGCTCGCATTATCCCCCTGCGCCTTATAACGATTCAACCACATTGTCGGCATATGTATAGCGAATCGGGCTATATGGCTTGCCCGTGATTTAAATTTGCTTGTCGTAGTGTTGGCCGATGGCGGTGACGCAGTCGTCAACCAGGCTGGGGCCTGCGTAGATCAGCCCGGTATAGAGTTGAACCAAGCTGGCGCCCGCCTGCAGCTTTTCAATAGCGTGTTCGCCTTCCATGATGCCGCCGGCGCCAATGATGGGCAGACCTGAGCCATGCAGCGCCTCAGCCAGTTCCCGGATCACCGATGTGGATTTGGCGCGAACCGGCGCGCCGGAAAGGCCGCCAGCTTCGCTGCCATGCGGCAG
>CAXYUI010000014.1:0-16085 GCA_964291975.1 uncultured Formivibrio sp.
TACATGGCGTTGAGACCCTGGCTTGGCTAGAAAATGCGCGATTTTAGCACGGCAGAGCTCAAACACTCACTGCTGAAAATACACAGAAGTCATGAATTGCGCTCATGAAGCAGATTTTGCCGGCACCTTCACTTGGCTGCCGATTTCAATATCGGTACAAAAAATTCGAAATCCGTCAACCAATCCAAGTGCGCCGCGTTAGTTAGGGCAGTGACCGCCCATCGCAAAGAATCCAGCATGGCGGTTTTTAAAGCAAAGACATTATATAGAAATATATTTCATCAACCAGGAGAACCGTCATGCACAAGCACCTCCTCGCCCTAGCCCTGACACTGAGCCTGCCTGCAGCCTTTGCTGCCGACCCGTTCACCGATGCTGCACAAAAAGCCTATGCCCCGTATCGGGCGGCGCTATTTAAAACCAACAGCAATTCACTCACCGAAGCACAGGATGCCATCAACAAAGCACAAGCGGCCTGGAAAGATGTCATCGCCCGTTTTGGCAGCAAAGCGCCCGCCCCCTACGACCTCGACCCGAGCTTTGCTCATTCATTGCGCGCGGTCGATGCGGTGTATGCCGAAGCCGCCACGCAAATCAGCAAGGGCGAACTCAAACCCGCACATGAAACGCTCGAAAAAGCCCGCGACATCCTGTCCGAACTGCGCCACCGCAACCAAGTTGTGGTCTTCAGCGATCACATGAACGCTTATCACAGCGCCATGGAAGTACTGCTCGAAGAAGGCGAAAAAACGTTGGCCGCCCCCGACGGCCGCCTCAAGCTCACCGAAGAACTCGGCACGCTGACTTACCTCGCCACCCGCCTTGACAGTGAAGCACCCGCAAACTTGCGGGCGAACGCCGAATTTTCCGAGCTCTACAAAGCCTTGCAAGATTCAGTCGCCAGCCTGCGCACCGCCTTGTACCACGATGAGGATGCAGCAGTGAAAGCGGCTCTCGGCAAGCTCAAAGCCCCGTACTCGAAACTCTTCCTGAAATTTGGCTAAACCGGACAGGCTCCGGACACCCCACACCGGAGCCGATGCCTTCGCAAGGAGAACATCATGAAACCGTTTCAATCTTGGCTAATGGCGCTGATCTGCATCCTTGGCGCACCCCTGCCAAGCACCACGCTCCCCGCCCAGCCAACCAGCACACTGAGCGCAATAGAAACCGCAGACCTGCAATTCATGCGTGAAGAAGAAAAGCTCGCCCACGACGTTTACGCCGCGCTGTATGCCAAATGGCAAACACCGGTTTTTCTGAATATCCAATAAAGCGAAGCCACCCATACCGCCAGCGTCAAAACGCTACTGGATCGTTTTGGCATCCCCGATCCAGTCAGCAGTCAAAAGCCGGGCGAATTTACCCACCCTGAATTTGCCACGCTGTTCCGGCAACTCATCGACGAAGGCAGCCAGAGCCTCACTGCCGCGCTCGCCGTCGGCCGCAAGATTGAAGAGCTCGACATCAAGGACCTCAACGAGCGCATCGCCCGCACGCAGAACCCCGACATCTTGCGCGTTTACGGCAATCTCAAGCGCGGCTCGGAAAACCACCTGCGCGCCTTCACCAGCGGAAATCGACGTTGATTGTGCGCAGCAACAACCTAGGCTGATAAAAACCACAACGAGGTGATGACATGGCACTGATAGAAGCAAGAGCAATAAGTAAGAATTCCCGCACGGGGGATATCGAGGTCCAAGCGCACAAAGGGGTGACTTTCGAAATCGGCAAAGGCGCATTTGCGGCCTTTGTCGGCCCCTCAGGCAGCGGCAAATCCACCATTCTGAATATTCTCGGCTGCCTGGATCACCCCAGCAGCGGGCAATTGATCGTGGATGGCACCGAAATTGGGAAACTGGATCGCCATGCGGCGGGTCGTTTTCGCGGCGAACATTTGGGTTTTATTTTTCAGGATTTCAACCTGGTACCAGTACTCACCGCTTACGAGAACGTCGAATATCCGCTGCTGATGGTGCAGGGCTGGCCAGCCGAAAAACGCCGCGAGCGCGTAACCGCCATGCTGGAAGCTGTGGGCATGAAAGAGCAGATGCACAAACGCCCGGATCAGATGTCGGGCGGCCAGAAACAGCGCGTTGCAGTGGCGCGTGCCTTGGTTGGCGAACCCAAACTGGTGCTGGCTGACGAACCGACCGCCAATCTGGATCACCACACGGCCTACATCATCCTCAACCTGATGAAGAAGATGCGCGACGAGCTAGGCACCACCTTCATCTTCTCGACGCACGACACCAAGATCATGAACGAAGCCGAAATCACCTTTACCTTGGAAGACGGCCATCTGGCCGAAGGAGCGCAGTCATGATCTCCACGCTCAAGCTTTCCGCGCGCAATCTGCTGCGCTACCAACGTCGCACGCTGCTCACCGCCATTCTGATTGCATTTGGGGTAATTGCCCTGTTGCTGTTTGTGGCCGGCGCAGGCTCATTCAAGAAAGTGATGATCAGCGGCATTACCGACAGCATGCTCGGCCATATGCAGATTCACAAAAAGGGCTATATGTCGGCGGTCGAAAACCTGCCGCTCAACCAAAATTTGCAAGCCGGCGCCACCGCCAAGATCGAAGACGTACTCAAGGCAAATCCAGACATTGTTGCTTATTCCAAACGCATCAAACTAGGGGCGATGTTCAGCAATTTCAGCGAAAACACCAGCATCCGTCTGAACGGCATCAATCCGGCCACCGAAGAAGCCACGGTGCCGGGCTTGCGCGGTCGCATCTCCGAAGGATCCAAACAAGGCGCGTTGCTGGAGCCGGGCAAAATCCTGATCCCTACCCTACTGGCACGCGGGATGAAAGTGAAAGTGGGCGATTCCATCGTTCTGGTGGCCACCAATGCCACCGGCTCGGTCAACGGCAAGAATTTCGTCGTGGGCGGCATTCTCGATCCGATCACCGGCCCAGGTGGGCGCGACGGTTATATCCACGAAGCTGACGCGCGCGAACTTTTGCGCATGGAAAAACCCGAAATCATGGAAATCGCCATTCGCCTCAAGAGCCTAGATCGACTTGATGCGGTGCAAAGCCAGCTTTCCGCCGCACTGGCCAACATCAAAAACAAGGAAGACAAACCTGTCACTGAATTGCACACCTGGGTCGAACTGTCTCCGTTTGCCAATATCGTGAAAATGATCGACCTGATGACGCTGTTCATCCGCATCATGCTGATCTCGATCGTACTAGTCAGCGTGATGAACGTGATGCTGATGGCTGTGTACGAGCGCATCCGCGAAATCGGCACGCTGTCGGCAATCGGCACGCCCGCCAACAAGATCATGGCGTTGTTTGTTGGCGAGGGCCTGTTGCTGGGTCTGGTTGGCGCGGCAATCGGCATTTTGGCCAGCCTCGCGCTGGTGGCCTTCCTGAACTACAGCCCGGTCACTTTCGCCTTTGGCCGCGAAATCATCAGCTTGCGACCCGTACTGAGCGCTGCCGAAATCGGCTGGGTGCTGTTTGCCGCCGTCCTCGTTTCAGGACTAGCCAGCTTGCAGCCAGCCTGGCGCGCTTCGCGAATGGATCCCATCCAGGCGCTGCGCCACGTCTAAACCCTTTATCCGGGCTGCAAAAGCAGCCCGATGACCGGAGATCCACCATGAAACGCTTAGCCAGCCTGTTGCTCTCAGCCCTGTTTGCCCTGCCCTTGGCCGCCTACGCCATCGACGGCGCCAGCATCCTGAAAAAAGTCGACCGCAATCTGGAACCAGAATCGTACGAGTCCTACCGCAAGCTCATCAATATCGAGCCCAATGGCAACAAAAAGGAATTCATCATTTATTCGGTCAAGAAGGGACGGGACAATGTCGTAACGCTGTTTCTTTCCCCCGCCACCGACAAGGGTCGCAGCACGCTGCGCCAGGGCGACAATATGTGGCTTTACATTCCGAACGTCGGCAAGCCGATGCGTATCACCAGCCTGCAATCCGTGACCGGCGGCGTGTTCAACAACGCCGACATCATGCGCGTCGATTACACCGAGGAATACAAGGTCGAAACCGCCATTGAAGAAGGCAGCCATTATCTGCTGACCTTGAAAGCCAAAACCGGCAATGTCGCCTACGACAAACTCAAGATGAAGGTCGATAAAAAACTCATATTGCCACTGGAAATCGAAGCCTATGCCTCCAGCGGCATGCTGATCAAAACCCTGCGCTTCAAGGACATCAAGGATTTTGGCGGCGGCATCAAGCGTCCGGCCACGGACGAAACTGACAGTCCGCTCTACAAGGATTACAAGTCGGTGATGCTGTACTCCGGCCTGAAAAAACGTGAAGTCCCGGATGAAGTTTTCACTCAGGGCTTCATGCCTCGCTTAGAAGAGCTGCGCAAATGAAAGCCCGCCTCTCCCTGATTCTTGCGGCGCTGGCCTCAGTAGCCAGCGCCAGCGAGTACAGCTTTGATCTTTCTGAATTCGAAAAGAAGCCTTACGAATTAGGCGGCTATGTCGAACTGAAAAGCGAAACGTTCAATCTGCGCCCAAACAGTTCGGCCTACCTGCAGCGCTACTACGGAGAGAACGGCCATAACTGGCTACAGCGCGGCACGACCACAGTCGAGCTGACCGGAAAATACAATTTGGGCGACTTCACGGCAGACGCGCGTGGTCGCGCCCAAGTCAGCCATGACATCGAGGTCACCAGCAAGGATTACGACAAACTCATGGAAGGCGGCTTGCGCTGGAGTCCGAGCCAAGGCTTCTCGCTGGATGCGGGTAAGCGCGTGCAACGCTGGGGGCGCGGCTATGCATGGAATCCGGTCGGATTGATTGAGCGCGCCAAAGACCCGAACGATCCGCTCGCCAGCCGCGAAGGCTACGCGATGATCGATGCCGATTGGCTCAAGACCCTGGATTATGGTGCGCTGAAGTCAATCGGCCTCACGCTCGCTGTGGTTCCACAACGCGACAAAATCAATAGCGATTTTGGACGCGGCGAACACAGCAACCCAGCCGCCAAACTCTATCTGCTCGCCTGGGATACCGATATTGATCTGGTCTGGTTAGGCCAAGGCAGCCGCCCGCAAAGCTTCGGTTTTGATTTTTCGCGCAATTTGGGCAGCGCACTGGAAATCCACGGAGAATGGGCGCGCAATTTTGATGCGCCTCGGGTCGTGCTTGACGCCAATGGCATCCCAAGCAATTCAGTAGAAAACCGTAACAGCTATCTGCTGGGGCTGCGTTACCTGACAAGTAACGAGGTTACTTGGATCGCAGAATACTACCGCAACGGCGCGGGTTATTCCCCGAATCAACTTGAGACTTACCATCGTTTCATTGACACGGCGCTGGGCGGCAGCGGCACACCGGGACAGATCGCCCGCGCACAAAATCTGACGCAATCGGCGTACTCACGCGCCAATCCTGGGCAGGATTATCTTTATTTGCGTGCCAGCAAAAACGAACCTTGGGGTTGGCTCTATACCAGCATAAGCCTTACGACGATGGCCAATGCCGGTGACGGCAGCTTTCAGATCACGCCGGAATTCAGCTACACAGGCATCACCAACCTGGAAATACGCGCCAAACTCATTGTGCTTTCCGAACAAAAATACAGTGACTATGGCGAAAAACTATCGCGCCAGCGCCTGGAAATCACCGGCAAGTACACGTTCTAAGCTCGCCACGCGGATCAACGCCAACAAAAAAGCCGCCCACAAGGTGAGCGGCTTTGTTCACTACGCGTCAGATCAAACAGCCTGGATGTTCGAGGCTTGCTTGCCCTTCTGGCCGGTGGTGATTTCGAAGGAGACGCGCTGGCCTTCCTTCAGGGTTTTGAAACCCGGCATGTTGATCGCGGAGAAATGAGCGAAAATATCTTCGCCGCCTTCATCCGGAGTAATGAAGCCGAAACCCTTGGAGTCATTGAACCACTTCACAGTACCGAGAGCCATTCCTGGTATTCCTATTTCAAATCACTTAAATTTTGTCCCTTGCGAGGACGCCTCGAGGGTTTGAGGTCCAAGACCAGCAAAACGGCAAGACCGGTACTGCGTGTAACTTGTACTTCAAACTTGAAGATATCTTTTACGCGAAGTCAGCTAAGCCGGTCAAGCCCGCCCCAGGTAAAAATAACAAAGTGTGGTATCCATGGCATCGGCTTGAAAAGACAGGTGCGCGATCCAAAATTGAACCATGAATAAAGGAATGTGAATCCAGCATGACCATCCAACACAAAACGGATGCAGATGTCAGCAAGCAAGCCGTGAAAATCAGTCCGCCGCCCATGTGGCGCGTGGTTTTGCTCAATGACGACTTCACCCCGATGGATTTCGTCGTCATGGTTCTTCAGGAATATTTCGGACTTGGCATGGAACGTGCAACGCAAGTCATGCTCAAAGTTCATACCGAAGGTCGGGCGACCTGTGGGATTTACCCCAAAGACATCGCCGCAACCAAGGTGGCTCAAGTCACCCAAATCGCCAGGGAACACCAGCATCCCTTGCAATGCATCATGGAGACAAACCAATGATCGCCCAAGAACTCGAAGTCAGCCTGCACATGGCATTCATGGAAGCAAGACAAAAACGCCATGAATACATCACGGTCGAGCATTTACTGCTAACCCTGCTGGACAACCCCTCCGCCGCCGAAGTACTGCGCGCTTGCGGGGCGAACATTGACGATTTGCGTCGCCAGTTAGGTGATTTTATCGCCGAGCACACCCCCATCGTATCGGGTGCCAACGAAGTGGAAACCCAGCCCACGGTTGGCTTTCAACGCGTTATCCAGCGTGCCATTTTGCATGTGCAATCCTCGGGCAAAAAGGAAGTGACGGGTGCCAATGTCCTGGTCGCCATCTTTGGCGAAAAAGACAGCCATGCAGTTTATTACCTGCATCAGCAAAGCATCACGCGGCTGGACGTGGTTAATTATCTCTCGCACGGCATCGCCAAAAATCAGACGCCACAACAACCTCGCCCAGAGCAAAACGAAGAACATAGTGAAGAGGCCGGCGTTGGCGGCGCACTTGAAGCCTACACGCTCAACCTCAATGCTCAGGCACTCTCCGGCCGCATCGACCCCTTGATTGGTCGTGAAAGCGAAATCGAGCGCGTGATCCAAACGCTGTGCCGTCGCCGCAAAAACAACCCACTGCTCGTTGGCGAAGCCGGCGTTGGCAAAACGGCGATTGCCGAAGGGCTGGCGCGCCGCATCGTCGAAGGCAATGTGCCCGACGTGCTAGAAAACGCCACGGTCTACGCGCTTGATATGGGCGCGCTGCTGGCCGGCACCAAGTATCGCGGTGATTTTGAACAACGACTGAAAGCTGTCATCAAACAGCTTTCAGAAGAACCGGGCGCGATCCTGTTCATCGACGAAATCCACACTCTCGTTGGCGCAGGAGCCGCATCTGGCGGCACGCTCGATGCCTCAAACCTGCTCAAACCCGCGCTCTCCAACGGTGCGATGAAGTGCATCGGCGCAACCACCTACACGGAATTTCGCGGCATCTTCGAAAAAGACAACGCGCTGTCACGCCGCTTCCAAAAGATCGACATTGTTGAACCGTCGGTCGAACAGACGGTAGAAATCCTCAAGGGCTTGAAGGAAAAATTCGAGCAGCATCACGGCGTTAAATACACGCTGGCTGCGCTGACCACCGCCGCCGAATTGTCGGCGAAGTACATCAATGATCGTCATCTTCCTGACAAAGCCATCGATGTAATCGACGAGGCCGGTGCGGCGCAAAAAATTCTGCCCAAGTCCAGACAGAAGAAAACGATCAACAAACACGAGATCGAAGACATCATTGCCAAGATTGCACGCGTTCCGCCGAAGAACGTTTCCAGTGACGATCGCAATACTTTGCGCACTTTGGATTCCGATCTCAAACATGTGGTATTTGGCCAAGACCCAGCCATCGAAGCGCTCGCTTCCGCCATCAAGATGGCACGCTCGGGTTTGGGCAACCCACAAAAACCAATCGGCAACTTCCTGTTTTCCGGCCCCACAGGCGTCGGTAAAACCGAAGTCGCGCGGCAACTGGCTTACATCTTGGGCATTGAATTGATCCGCTTTGACATGTCCGAGTATATGGAACGTCATGCCGTCAGCCGCCTGATTGGTGCGCCGCCGGGCTATGTCGGTTTTGAGCAAGGCGGTTTACTGACCGAGGCCATCACCAAGCATCCTTACTCGGTGCTGCTGCTCGACGAGATCGAAAAAGCCCATCCGGACATCTACAGCGTCCTGCTGCAAGTGATGGATCACGGCACGCTCACCGACAACAACGGGCGCAAGGCGGATTTCCGCAACGTGATCATCATCATGACCACCAATGCGGGCGCCGAGGCGATCAATAAGCCAGTGATCGGGTTTACGGCCAAAAAGGAATCCGGCGACGAGATGCAAGACATCAAAAAGCTGTTCTCGCCCGAATTCCGCAACCGGCTCGACGCGATCATCAACTTTGCGCCGCTGACTTCGCAGATCATCTTGCAGGTGGTGGATAAATTCCTGCTGCAGCTCGAATTGCAATTGCAAGAAAAGAAGGTCGAAGCGCACTTCACGCCAGAATTAAAAGCCTGGCTGGCGGAAAAAGGCTTCGATCCCTTGATGGGCGCGCGACCGATGGCAAGGCTGATTCAAGATACGATCCGCAAAGCATTGGCAGATGAATTGTTGTTTGGCAGGCTGGCCCATGGTGGCGAAGTAACCATCGACATCAATGATAACGGTCAGGCCATTTTGACCATTGCGGAAAAAACAGCGACCGCCGTCTGAATGTGACATCGCCCGGTCGTATGACCGGGCGATGTTTTGATCGACTATCCGCTATCCCTTCCCATCTATCGAAATACAGCAATGGCACTATTGAGCCAAAGCTTGATTCACACCATCTATTTGAAAATCGCCTTCGCATCCCAGTGAGGGAAATGTTTGCGCACCAATGCATTGAATTCCACTTCAAATGCATGCCAGCGCGCCTGCTCATCGTTTTTATCGCACTGAGCACGGTCATCGCCAGCCGCAAGAATCATCCCTGCGCCGTTGGTGGCATTACTCAAACGATCAATCACGATCAGGCTACCCGTACCACGGCAAGCAGCGTAGGCATCGAACACAGTCGGCGCGTTCACCGCGATTCGGCACAGACCAATTTCATTCAGCCCCAATTGCGAGGCAGCCGATTGCGCCATGGTGTTCACGTCAATGCGATGCAAAATCTCTTGCACGCGGCCGAACACCTGCTTGCCACCTAACTTGAAAGCGTATTCCTTACCGACCGTTAGCGGCGCTTCATTCATCCACACAATATGCGCATCAAATGTCTGCGCCACATTGGGATGAGCTTCATCGGCACGCACGATCATATCGCCACGCGAAATATCAATTTCATCTTCCAGCGTCAGCGTAATCGCCTGACCGGCAAAAGCGCGGGGCAAATCGCCATCGGAAGTCACAATCGCTTTGACCTTGCTCTTTTTGCCGGACGGCAGCGCGACGATTTCATCGCCAGGATGAATTTCACCCGCCGCGATCGTGCCGCAGAAACCACGGAAATTCAGATTCGGACGATTCACAAATTGCACCGGCAGACGGAACGCATTCAGACCGTGATCGCGCGAAACCTCGATATTTTCGAGCAGATTCATCAGCGTCGGCCCTTGATACCACGGCGCGCGCTCGGATGGCGTGACCACGTTATCGCCACGCAGCGCGGAAATCGGCACGAATCGGATGTCCGGAATATTCAGTTCGCGGGCAAATTCGAGGTATTCACGCTGGATGTTCTCGAAGACTTCTTGGTTGAAGTCGACCAAATCCATCTTGTTGATCGCAACGAGCACATGCTGCACGCCCAAGAGGCTGACGATAAAGCTGTGGCGGCGAGTCTGGGTCTGCACACCACGGCGCGCGTCGATCAGGATGACCGCCAGATCGCAGGTCGAAGCGCCAGTCGCCATATTGCGCGTGTACTGCTCGTGGCCAGGGCAATCGGCGATGATGAACTTGCGCTTTTCGGTGCTGAAGTAGCGGTAAGCCACGTCAATGGTGATGCCCTGCTCACGCTCAGCCTGCAAGCCATCGACCAGCAGCGCCAGATCGAATTCATCGTCGGTGGTGTTGTACTTCTGGCTGTCTTTCTTGATCGCGGCGAGCTGGTCTTCAAAGATCAGTTTCGAATCATGCAAGAGCCGCCCGATCAGCGTGGACTTGCCGTCATCGACGTTGCCGCAGGTGATAAAACGCAGCAAGTCCTTGTTTTCGTGCTGTTTCAGGTAGGCCAGAATATCGTTGGCAATCAGTTCGGATTGGTGTGCCATGTGCGTCATCCAAGGTAGGGCGGGTTAGCCGTCCACGGCGTAACCCGCCAATTTGGGTTTACGGTGGGTTGCGGCATAAAGCCTAACCCGCCCTACAAAACCAGCGAGGCAGCGCAGGGGGGAGGTATTCACCTCACTCCTTACGCCTTACTCCTCACTCAAAAATATCCTTCCATCTTCTTCTTCTCCATCGACCCCGACTGATCGTGGTCGATCACCCGGCCTTGGCGCTCGGACGTGGTCGTCAGCAGCATTTCCTGGATGATTTCCGGCAGGGAAGCAGCGGAAGATTCAACGGCACCGGTGAGCGGGTAGCAGCCCAGCGTGCGGAAACGCACCATCTTCTTCTGGATGCTCGCCTTCTGCTCCGGCGTCAGGTATTGCAGGATGCGTTCGTCGTCGATCATCACCAGCGTGCCGTTCAGATCCACCACTTCGCGCTCGGCAGCAAGGTAGAGCGGCACCAGTTCGATGTTTTCCAGATAGATGTATTGCCAGATATCGAGCTCGGTCCAGTTCGACAGCGGGAAGACGCGGATACTTTCGCCCTTGTCGATCTTGGAGTTGTAGATATTCCAGAGTTCCGGACGCTGGTTCTTCGGATCCCAGCGGTGGTTCTTGTCACGGAAGGAATACACGCGCTCCTTGGCGCGGCTCTTTTCTTCGTCGCGACGCGCACCGCCAAAAGCCGCGTCGAACTGATATTTATTGAGCGCTTGCTTCAGGCCTTCGGTTTTCATCACGTCGGTATGCTTGGCGCTGCCCGCAGTGAACGGGTTGATGCCCGCGTTCACGCCGTCTTCGTTCACGTGAACGATCAAATCCCAGCCGTATTCACGTGCCTGCTTGTCACGTAGCGCGATCATGTCGCGGAATTTCCAGGTGGTGTCGACATGCATCAGCGGAAACGGCGGCTTGCCGGGGAAGAAGGCTTTTTGCGCCAGATGCAGCATCACAGCCGAATCCTTGCCGATCGAATAGAGCATGACCGGATTGTCGAATTCAGCCGCCACTTCACGGATGATGTGGATGGATTCGGCTTCAAGCTGCTTGAGGTGGGTCAGACGTTGCTCGCTGATCGTGTTCATGATGCATTCCACAGTGATGTCAGTATTCTGGATATGCATTATCCGTACTTAACACCACCATCAAAAGACAAAGTGGTTATATAGATAGCGCTCGAAAATTGGCGCAAAAGCCCCAAATGTCAGATTCGAACCGCCTGCGCGCCGTAACGCTGCGAAGCCAGGCGTTTTTCTGTCAAAATAGCGGGCTTTGATCACGCCCGACCCCGCAGCCGCAGGAGCTATCCATGACCCGAATCCACGCTTACGACTCGACCTTGCGCGATGGCGCACAGGCTCAGGGTATTTCTTACTCGGTCGAAGACAAGCTCAAGATCGTGGAAAAGCTCGATGCGCTGGGCGTAAGTTATATCGAGGCGGGCAACCCCGGCTCGAACCCGAAAGACCTCGAATTCTTCAAGCGCGTGGGCGAGCTCAAGCTCGTGCACAGCAAAATCATTGCCTTTGGCAGTACGCGTAAGGTCGGCATCCGTGTCGAGGATGACAACAACGTCAAATCGCTTTTGACCGCGCACACGCCCGCGATCGCCATCTTCGGCAAGAGCTGGGATTACCAGGTCACAGACATCCTGCGCACGACGCTGGACGAAAACCTTGCGATGATTCGCGACACGATCCGTTTCTTTAAAGATCAGGGCAAGGAAGTCGTTTTCGACGCCGAACACTTCTTTGATGGCTACAAAGCCAATGCCGACTATGCGCTGGCCTCGCTCGCCGCTGCGGCCGAGGCCGGTGCGGATTGCCTGGCGCTGTGCGACACCAACGGCGGCACTTTCCCCGATACCATCCGCGAAATCACCGCCAGCGTCGTCGCCCGCTTGCCCCAAACCGCGGTCGGCCTCCCCTGCCACAACGATTGCGGAATGGCGGTGGCCAACTCGGTCGCTGCCGTGCAAGCTGGCGCGACCCAGGTTCAGGGCACGATCAACGGCATCGGCGAGCGCTGCGGCAACGCCAATCTGTGCGCGATCATCCCCAACGTTGAACTCAAGCTGAATCTACCCATGCTGCCGCAAGGCAATCTGGTCAAGCTGACCGAAACCGCGCGTTTTGTCAGCGACATCGCCAACGTGATCCACAACGAAAAAGCACCGTATGTCGGCAATGACGCCTTTGCGCACAAGGGTGGCATGCACATCGACGCGGTGAACAAGAACCCGATCTCGTACGAACACATCAACCCCGAATCAGTCGGCAACCGCCGCCGCATCCTGATGAGTGAAGTCGCCGGTCGCAGCACGCTGCTCGCCAAGATCAACCAGGTTGATCCGACGCTCACCAAGGATTCGCCGGAAACCAAGCTCATCGTCGATCGCCTGAAAGAACTCGAACACGAGGGCTATCAGTTCGAAACGGCGGAAAGCTCGTTTGAACTGGTCGTGCGCAAAATGCTCGGCAAATACCGGCCTTTCTTTGACCTGAAAACTTTCAAGGTCACGGTCAACGAACCTTCCGCCGACGGCTTGAATTCCACCGCGATGATCAAGATTTCCGTCGATGGCCAGACTGAAATCACCGCCGCCGAAGGCGATGGCCCGGTCAACGCGCTCGACCAAGCACTGCGCCGCGCGCTCGGGCGCCTCTACCCGCAAGGCAATGAAGTCAAGCTGACCGACTACAAAGTCCGCGTGCTCGATTCCGGCCAAGCCACCGCCGCCAAGGTGCGCGTGCTGATCGAATCGGCCGACGCACAGACTACCTGGACGACCGTG
Source organism: uncultured Formivibrio sp. (assembly GCA_964291975.1). GTDB lineage: Bacteria > Pseudomonadota > Gammaproteobacteria > Burkholderiales > Chitinibacteraceae > CAXYUI01. The sequence continues at coordinate 13,083 of CAXYUI010000014.1, forward strand.
GGCGTTTCGACCGACATCATCGAAGCGAGCTGGCGCGCTCTTGTTGATTCGATCGAATACAAGCTGATGCGCCTGCAATAAAGTCGATCAGCCTCGCCACGCGGCGGCACCTGCGCCGCGTGGTAAACTTCCGCCCTCTCTCTTGCCGGCCCCCGCCATGTTCGAACTTCTGATTGGTCTGCGTTATCTGCGCGCCAAGCGCCGCAACGGTTTCATCTCTTTCATTTCGCTGATTTCGATTGTGGGTATCGCGCTAGGCGTCGCCGCGCTGATTATCGTACTGTCGGTCATGAACGGTTTTCAGGAAGAAGTCCGCGCCCGGATTCTGGGCATGGCCTCCCACGCCCAGATCACCAGCTATGAAAACCGGCTGGAAAACTGGCAGGAACTCGGTCAGGAAGTGAAATCGACGCCGCATGTGCTGGCGCAAGCGCCTTTCGTCTCCGGCCAAGGCTTGGTGACCAAAGGCGAACAGGTCAAGGGCGCGCTGGTGCGCGGCATCGACCCGGCGCTGGAAGGCGGCGTCAACGATGTGGCGGGCCGCATGCACGCCGGTTCGATCGCGGAACTCAAAGCTGGCGAATTCAATATCGTGCTCGGCTGGCAGCTCGCCAACGAGCTGGGCGCGCGCATCGGCGACAAAGTCACGCTGATTACGCCGCAAGGCCAGGTCACGCCGGCAGGCCTTGTGCCGCGCATGCGCCAGTTCACGCTAGTGGGCGTGTTTAACGCCGAGTATTACCCCTACGATTCCGGCCTCGCGCTTTTGCACCTTGCGGACGCACAAAAGCTCTTTCGCACTGGCGAAGCGGTTTCCGGCATCCGCCTGAAACTGGATGACCTCAACAATGCACGCAAGGTTTCGCATCTGCTGCAAAGCCAGTTGCGCGATGTTTTCGTGTCGGACTGGACGCAGGAAAATCCGACCTACTTTCGCGCGGTCGAAATCGAAAAACGCATGATGTTCATCATCCTGACACTGATCGTCGCGGTCGCCGCCTTTAATCTGGTCTCCACCCTCGTCATGGTCGTGACCGACAAGCAGGCCGACATCGCCATCCTGCGCACACTGGGCGCATCGCCCGCTTCGATCATGAAGATTTTTGTGATTCAGGGCGCAACATCCGGCCTGATCGGCACGCTGTCGGGGCTTGCCAGCGGGCTTCTGATCGCGATGAATCTGAATGTGATCGTGCCGGCCATTGAACGCATCGTTGGCGCGCGCTTTTTGCCGGCGGACGTTTATCTGATCAGCGAAATGCCATCCAAAGTTGAATTTGGCGATGTGTTCTTGATTTCGGCGATCGCGCTGGTGCTCGCTTTCACGATGACGCTGTATCCAAGCTGGCGCGCCTCGCGCGTCAACCCTGCCGAGGCGCTGCGCTATGAGTGATCTGATCCTGAAAGCCCGTGGGCTGAAAAAAACCTATTCGTCCGGCAAGCTGGCAACCCCGGTATTGCATGGCATTGATTTTGACCTGAAGCGCGGCGAGACCGTGGCGATTATTGGCTCATCCGGTTCGGGCAAATCAACGCTCTTGCACTGCCTGGGCACGCTCGACACGCCGACCGAGGGCTCGATTGAAGTCGTTGGACAGAATCCGTTTGCGCTATCCGAAACTGCGCGTGGTGAACTGCGCAATCACCAGCTGGGTTTCGTTTATCAGTTCCACCACCTGCTGCCCGAATTCACGGCGCTCGAAAACGTGGCCATGCCGCTCTTGATCCGCCGCATGCCCAAAAAAGCAGCCCTCGCTGCAGCCGAACAGGTGCTGGGTCTGGTGGGGCTTGCTAAGCGCGTTGAGCACAAGCCCGGCGAGATGTCAGGTGGCGAGCGTCAGCGCGCTGCGATTGCCCGGGCTCTGGTCACCCAGCCGGCCTGCGTGCTCGCCGACGAGCCGACCGGCAACCTGGATCGCGCCACGGCGCATGGCGTGTTTGATTTGATGCTGGAATTGAGCCAGATGCAGGGCACGAGCTTTGTGATCGTCACCCATGATCCAGAATTGGCTGGCCGCTGCGGCCGGGTCATGAAGATTGCGGATGGATTGATCGTGCGCTAAGCCGCGGCATCCAGGCGCAACAACAACTGCTTTAACTCCTGGCAGTCGCGCTCCAGTGCTTGATTCACTTGCAACAGCTCATCCGTGCGCGCACGAACCCGCTCTTCGAATTCTGCATTTTGTCGTTCGATCTGCGCTCGCAGCATGCCATTTTCGACACGACACTGCTGCAGCGCTCGATTCTTGCTGATTAACACCTGACCCAAACCATCGAGAGCATCAACCAACAAACTGGTTCGCTCATCGCGCTGAAACGGAGCCCCCACCAAGGTGGGATCCTCCCCCCTTTGCGCCGCCTGCAACTGCGCACCCAATTGCTGATCGGTGCCCAGAATGTGGAAAGTTAACCACCCGATCAGATAACGCACCAAAGCATCGCCTGCACGCTGCGGGTCGCGCGCGGCTTCTTCTTTCATTAACAGGATTTCTTCGACAAAGCGGCCGTGCGCCTCGTAGTGCGCCGCACTGAGCGCAGACGGAATGCCATTGCGCTGCATCAGGTCTTCTTCGGTTGCAAAATGCATGCGCGCATAATCAGTTAGCCGCTTAAATACGAGACTAAAGCGATCCCATTCCAACCCTTCTGCCAATTGAGAAGCCAGCTGATTAATAATGCGAACCAGCTCTTGGTGCTGCTCGTCAATAATCGGAACACCCGTTAAAAGACGCTCATCCCAAGCAAAAAACAGCATAGGGATCTCCTGAGGATTATTGGCTTTTCAATATAGCCATCATGTCGCACCGCAACACCAGAGAAGCTGTATGCCTTGCTCGCCCGCGGCACAATGAAAATCGGCATCGACTCCCAAGCCCGGCATCGCCATCAATTGCTCACCCAGATAGATCAGCGGGGTCATTTCGCGCTGCCAAGGGGGGATGCCCGCCTCTTGGCACAGATGCTTGAGACTCCGGCGATGCCGCCCCGGACTGAGGCGCAATT
>CAXYUI010000015.1:0-15943 GCA_964291975.1 uncultured Formivibrio sp.
GTGCAGGGTCTGCGGCGCAAACCCGTGCTTGACCGGACCATGCCCCTCCCCGATTTGCGGCGCCGGGCCTTGCGGGTTCGCTTGCAGCACATGGGCGCGCGCCGCCGCCACGGCGTGCGGCAGATTGTCGCCCAGCCCCAGCCGGCAGGCGATAGCCGACGAGAGCGTGCAGCCAGTGCCATGCAGATTACGGCTGACGATGCGCGGACTACGAAAATGGTGCAGGCTGACTTCGCCCGCTGCGCTTTGCATCGCCAGCACATCGACCACCTCGTCGCCTTCGAGATGGCCGCCCTTGAGCAAGACCGCTGGCGCGCCCAGCGCCAGCAGATCGCGCGCAGCCTGATCGAGCGCAGAAATATCGGCAATCGGCCGCCCCAAGAGCACGGCGGCATCGACCAGATTGGGCGTAACCACCGCGACGCGGGAAAAGAGTTCGCGCACCAGGCGTGAAATCGTCGCATCCTCAATCAGCTTGGCGCCACTGGTGGCCACCATGACCGGATCGAGCACGACCCGGCGCAGACCATGCCGGTCAATCGCGCCCGCCACCACATCGACAATTTCCGGCGCATGCAGCATGCCGATCTTCACCGCATCGACGCCGATGTCTTCGATCACCGCGTCGATTTGCGCGCGCAGCATCTCGGGCGGAACGGCATGGATGGCGCGCACGCCTTGGGTATTTTGCGCGGTCAGCGCGGTAATCGCGCTCATGCCAAAACAGCCAAACGCGCTCATGGTTTTCAGATCAGCCTGAATGCCAGCGCCGCCGCCGCTGTCGGAGCCGGCGATGGTGAGGATACGGGGATAACGGGGGGAAGTGCTCATGAGAAACCTCGGAAACATGCGGATGCGCGCCAGCGGTGAGGCCGGCGCAGTCCGAATTAAAAGAGTTGGCGCATCTGCCCCGGCATGAGTTCGACCGGCGCGCCGTCGATCGCAAGCCAGACCGGTTGTGCGTTTGGATTGAAAGCACGCTCGCAGTTGGCCGTGAAGCGCACCCGCTGACAAGCCTGCCAGTAGTCGAACAGCTCGATCATGGTCGGCTGCCAGATATCGTCGCGCTCGGCCACGCGGGCGCTGAAGGTTTCGATCAGATCCCAGTTGTTGTCCCGATCAAACTCCCAGCTATGCCCCCAGACCGAAAACAGGTAAAAAATGTGCGCCTTGGGCAAGTCCAGAAAGGCATCGAGACGTTCCAGCAGGCGATCGTTGTGATGGCAGCTTGGATGCCAGGCCAGAAAATCGTGCGGCAAGGCATAGTCGCCGGTGCATTCGGTGGTGCGAGCGTAGTCGATGCCCAGCGTCGCCAGCGTCGCGGCCAGTTCCGGGCTGCGACAGCCGTTGGGATAAGCGTGGCCGCGCACCGGGTAATCGACCAGCGCTTCCAGCCCTTTGCGGTCTTCGATGATCTGCTGGACTTGCATGGCTTGCGGACAGCGCGGCAGGGTGGGATGCGTCAAACCATGCGTGGCGACTTCATGCCCCCGATAGCGCTCAGTGATTTCCGCCGCAGGAATGCGCTCGGTACTCCCCATGCGTCCGGCATTTAGAAAGAACGTGCCGCGCAGACCATGCCGGTTGAACACATCCAGCAAACGTCGATCTGCCGCGCGACCATCGTCGTAACCCAGCGTCAGCGCCTTGTTGCGGCCTTGTGGAAAAGCAAAAAGCATCCAATCCAAAACAGCACTCCCCTTTTGATTTTTTTATCTTACGGGCGGGATGCGGCGGCGACCTGATCGCGATTGCGCTTGTCTCGCGCGATCAGACCGGCGACCACCAGACCGTTGCCGGCGCCAAACAGCCACGCCGCAGCAAAGAAAGCCGGAAACAAATAAATAATGCCGTTATGCGGAATCAACCATAAGCGAGCAAGAGCAAGTTGTCCGGCCATGTGGGCAAAGGCCGCCAGAATGGACAACGAAACCGGGCCGAACCAACGCGCCGGCAAATGGCGCGCCGCAAAGAGCAGCAACAGACTGCACAGCCCTCCCGTGGCCGACAGCGCGAAACCCGGCGAAAAAAATCCCCCCAAAACCAAACCGGAACCGGCGATGCGCAGCAACGACACCCAGGCCGCAGTAGTCCAGCCAAAACGCAATAAGGTGAGCAGGATCACGATATTGGCAACGCCGGGTTTGATGCCAGGAATGGGGGCGGGGATGCCCGCTTCGACCACCGACAGCACGATAGCCAGAGCGGCCAGTCGCGCAATATGCAGATCGTCGGCCGTGGCAAGGTGTTCAGTAGTTGAGGCTGTCATAGTCGCGCGGGCCACGGCCAATGAGTTCGATGCTGGTGCGGTTGGGCAGACAAATTGCCAACTGCCCGGCCGTGGTGAGCCAGCCTTCGCGCACGCAATACTGGCGCGGACTGGGGTCGCGGGCAATCCGTACCCGGCCTTGCATGATTTCGACCGTGGTCAGACCCAAAGGACCGGGCACCTGCAAAGTACGCTCCAGCGCCAGATCCAATTCTGCAAACAGACGACCATCTTGGTAGATGCGAACTCGCGCTGCGGCCTGTTGCTGCCAGCAGACCAAGGCCAAGCCTATCACCAAGATCCCACCACCCAGCAAGACCAGCCAGTCTCCAGGCCGCAATAGCGCCAGCCTTTTCATGGATTAACTGCCTGCCAGCTCGCGGTGGCGCACCAGCACTTGGCGCTGATGCTGAAAGTGCCGACCCAGCTCGGCGGCCAGATAAACCGAGCGATGCTGACCGCCAGTGCAACCAATCGCCACCGTCACATAGCTGCGATTGTCCAAATCAAACTCGGGCAACCAGTGTTCGAGAAAACCCAGAATATGGGTGAGATAGCGCCCGGCAATGGGCTGGCGTTGCAAGAAATCAGCCACCGGCGCATCCAGTCCACTCAAGGGACGCAGCGCCGGGTCGTAATAGGGATTGGGCAAACAGCGCGCGTCAAACACAAAATCAGCATCGAGCGTGAGGCCGTGTTTAAAACCGAAAGATTCAATGATGAGGGTGAGCTTGGAGCGATCGAGCGCGACGAAATCGCGCACCCAAGAGCGCAGTTTGTTGGCCGACAAATCGCTGGTGTCGATGCAGTGCGCCATTTCGCGGATGGGCGCCAGCAGTTCGCGTTCAAGCCGGATGCATTCTGGGATAGTCAGTTGCGCGCGCGCCAGCGGATGGCTGCGCCGCGTTTCAGAAAAGCGTTTGACCAGGGTTTCATCCTGCGCTTCCAGATACAGCAAGCGCACATCATGGCCAGTCTCACGCAGGATCTGCAAGCCTTCGGGCAGGGATTCGAGGTTGTAGGCGCTGCGCACATCGATGCCAATCGCCAACCGTGAATACCCGTCTCGCGCCAGCATCGCCGCCGCCGAAGGCAATAAGGGTGCGGGTAAGTTGTCGATGCAGTAATAGTCGAGGTCTTCCAGCGCTTTTAGTGCAACGCTCTTCCCTGCGCCAGAAAGACCAGAGACCAGAACAATCTGCGTCGGATTCACTCTCCGGCCTCCATATACTTCTGATGACGCTCAATGAATTCGCGGGTGGAATCAATGCCACGCAATTGCAGGATGTAATTGCGCACCGCCGCTTCAACCAGCACAGCCAAGTTGCGGCCGGCCGCCACCGGGATCACCAGCTTGCGAACCGGCACACCGAGGATTTCTTGAGTAGCGGCCTGCGTTTGCAAGCGACCCATCGGCGCCATGGCATCGCCGCCGGCTTTGGCCAGATGGATGATGAGCTTGAGGGTTTTCTTGGGACGGACTGCGGTTTCGCCAAAAATCGAGCGAATATTCAACACCCCGATCCCGCGCACTTCGAGAAAATCACGCAACATCGCCGGACAACGGCCTTCCAGTGTTTCCGGATTGGTGCGATAAACCTCGACCACATCGTCGGCCACAATCCCGTGACCGCGCGAAATCAGCTCCAGCGCCAACTCGCTTTTCCCCATGGAAGACTCGCCCGTCAGCAGCACCCCCACTTCGAGCACATCCATGAACACACCATGCATATGCGTAGAAACAGCCAGTGATTTGGACAGATAGAAGCGCAAGACTTCCATCAAATACGGCGAGAGTTCGACCGAAGTGAGCAAAGGAACGTGATAGCGCTCAGCGGATTCTTTGACAACATCCGGAACCGCTTGCCCATTGGCGACAATCATCGCCGCTGTCTCATTGGCAAACAGTCGATCCAGCGCATCATGCTGCGCTTGCGGAGTCAACTGATTCAGATAGGCGATCTCGGCAATGCCCAGAACCTGGATCCGGTTGGGGTGAATGAAATTGAGGTGGCCAACCAAAGAAAGCGTCGGCTTTTGTCCGGCAGAATCATTGGACAAGAGGTTATTGGCGCCAGATTGTCCGGCAACCCAGGTCAGACGCAGCTTTTCCGCATTATCGATAAACAGTTGTCTAACGGTAATCTGCGGCATAGGGTTCCCAAGTCGAGATCAGTTTCCAGGCCTCGGCCGGATCGGCTACTTCGGCCAAGGCTTCACGCATGCGCTTGTCCGAAAACAATTGCGCCAACTCGGACAAAATCTGCAGATGCAGATCGGTCGCATTGGCCGGCACCAACAACACGCAAATCAGCGAAACCGGCAAGCCATCGGGTGCATCATAAGGAATGGGTTCTTTCAGGCGAACGAAAGCACAGGTCGCCTCTTTCAGCCCCTTGATGCGGCCATGCGGAATCGCCACACCCTGACCAAGGCCAGTCGAGCCGAGTTTTTCCCGAGCGAAGAGGCTATCGAAAATCACGCTCCGCGCAATGGCATGGCTGTTTTCAAACAGAATGCCGACATGCTCGAACACGCGTTTCTTGCTGCCGACCTCAAGATCAAGGAAGACATTACCGGGCGACAGAATTTTATTAATCAGGCTCATGGTGTCTGATCGTGAAAATGACGTTCGTATTGTACCGCCACGCAGGCAAACCCCAAAGAAAAACGGGAGCGACTCGCGGCGCTCCCGTCATATTCCCCTTAGACCGGCCTATTCAGCGACAGTCTGATGCTTGGGACTTTCATTGCGATGATCCGAGATCTTCTCCTTGTGCTTGACGATCTGCCGGTCAAGTTTGTCAGCCAGCAGGTCAATGGCCGCATACATGTCAGCCTCAATGGACTCGACATGAATATCCTTGCCGCGTACATGCACGGTTGCCTCAACCCTGTGCTGCAGCTTTTCCACCGACACGATGACATTGACGTCGATCACACTGTCGAAGTGTCGCGTAATTCGCCCGATCTTACTGGCGACATAGTCACGAATTGCCGGGGTTACTTCGATATGATGGCCGCTGATGTTGAGGTTCATAGTCAAACTCCTTCTCTCAGGATTACAGACTCTTGCGCTGATTGACGGGAGGAATCATTAATGCCTCCCGATACTTAGCAACGGTTCGCCGCGCAATCACGATCCCTTGCCGTGCGAGTTCTTCTCCAATTGCACTGTCAGACAGCGGTTTCTTCTTGTCTTCTTGCTGTACCAGTTGCTTGATCAGCGCCTTGATTGCGGTCGCCGAACATTCGCCCCCAGCATCGGTTTCTACATGACTACCAAAGAAGTATTTGAACTCCAGTAAGCCATGCGGCGTCATCATGTATTTCTGCGTGGTCACCCGCGACACGGTGGATTCATGTAGATCCAGCTCGTCGGCGATATCTCGCAGCACCAGAGGCCGCATTCCAACATCACCATGATCGAAGAAAGCTTTTTGCCGCACCACAATTGCTTGCGCAACCCGGAAAATCGTCTGCCCTCGCTGCTCAATGCTTTTGAGCAACCAGCGCGCTTCCTGCAACTGCGCCGACAAACCCGCGCCAGTTTCTTGTTGCAAGATACGTGCATACATCTCGTTAACCTTAATTCGGGGCTGCGCGGCGCCATTCAATCGCACCCGCCAACGGCCACGGTAAAGATCAACAACGACATCGGGAACAATATAACGCGGGGTATCCGCCGACCACTTGGAACCCGGCCGGGGATCGAGCGCTGTAATCAGCGATTGAGCCTCCCTCAATTCATCTTCATTACAATGCAACTGCCTTTTGATCCTAGTGTAGTCGCGGCTTGCCAATAAATCGAGACAGTTGGCCACAACCTCCAGTGCCAGTTTTTTAGCCGCCGAGGGCGGAAAAAGTTTCAGCTGCAAAATCAGACACTCAGCCAAATTTCTGGCACCAACACCCAGGGGTTCCAGTTGTTGCAGGTATGCCAGCGCAATCGCTAAGTCTTCCGGTTCGATGGCCTGGCTTTCGACAAGTTCCCCAGGCAATTGCGCATAGATTTCTTCCAAGGATTGCGACAGAAATCCATCGTCATCCAGTGCATCAATCAACAACTCCAGCAAGGCGCGATCGCGGCGTGAAATCTGCAAAAGGCCTGCTTGTTCCAACAAGTATTCGCGCAAAGAGGTATCACGCGCCACATTCAGCGCCGGGTCGTTCTCGCCATCATCATCACGCCCGTGACCTGAGCCTGATTCATCCCAGCGCAGCTCGCCCACTTCTTCATCAGCACGCTCGATCGGGGTCACATCGTCCGAACCCGCATCGTTAACCTCGCTGGCCTCCCCTCCTTCTTCTCGCTCCAGTAAGGGGTTTTCAATCAGGATGCGTTCTATCTCCTGCTGAAAATCCAGCGTCGAAAGCTGCAGCAGTTTGATCGACTGCGCCAACTGCGGGGTGAGATTGAGCTGCTGCGACATGCGCAGCTGCAAAGACTGCTTCATAAGTTACATCCGGAAGTGTTCACCGAGATAGACCTTGCGCACACTTTCGTTGCTGACGATTTCGTCCGGGGTGCCCGAGGCAATGACCTCGCCACTAGAGATGATGAAGGCTTTATCGCAAATTCCAAGGGTCTCGCGCACATTATGATCGGTAATCAGTACCCCGATGCCGCGCTCCTTGAGAAAACGAATGATGCGCTGGATATCCATGACGGCGATGGGATCGACGCCGGCAAAGGGTTCATCAAGCAGAATGAAGCGCGGATCGGATGCCAGCGCGCGCGCGATTTCCACCCGCCGCCGCTCGCCGCCCGACAGCGCCACCGAGGGCGACTCACGCAAGTGCCCGATATTGAGATCGTGCAGCAAGTCGTCGAGCCGCTGCGTAATCACTTCTTCATCCTTATGGCGCAATTCGAGCACCGCCCGGATGTTTTCTTCGACATTCATTTTACGGAAAATCGACGCTTCCTGCGGCAGATAGCCCAGGCCCATCAAAGCACGCTTGTGGATTGGCATATGGCTGACATCTTCATCATCCAGCGTAATCGTGCCGCCATTCATGCCAACCAGACCCAGCACCATATAAAAGCTGGTGGTCTTACCCGCGCCATTGGGGCCAAGCAACCCCACCACTTCGCCGCTACCCACTTGCAGCGAGACATCGCGCACTACCGTGCGCTTGCCGTACCGCTTTTGCAGGTGCTCCACCTTCAACAGACTCATGGTTTTTCCTGATTCTTGCGCGGTTGGATCACGATACGGGTGCGGCCTTCGCCAGTACCCGAACTTTCAGCCACTTCGCGCGCCAAATCGTAACTCAGCCGTTCGGCAGAAACGCTTTCCTTGCCGCGCACCACGCGTGCGCTGCCGATCAGGCGCAAAAGCTTGGTCTGACCGTCGTAGTCGATCTGCCGGGCTTCAGCTTCGACCCACAGTCCGTTATCGTCGCGCTGACGAAAGCGCACCGGCTCGCCTTCGCAGCGAGCAAACAGATTGTCTTGCGCATCCTGGCGCAGTTCGACCTGCTCGGCGCGCAGGCTCATGGTGCCCTGCGTCAGGGTCACGCCCCCAACACAACGCTGCACGCCCGCCTTGGCCAACACGCAATTGCCCGCCTCGACTTCAATCTGCTTGTCGAGATCGCCCTTCTCGGCGTAAATCGCACTAGCGCAGCAGATCAGCAGCGCTGCGAGGACGCTTTTTCGGCACATAGCTCATTCTCACTTTCGATTTCAATTCAACCGTTCCTGCGCCCTTATTGACGATCAGGCCGGTTGCATTTGCACGGCTTTTTCCCATCAAGACTTCCACTGGCGCATCGGTTTGCGCGATCTGCGCCTGGGCGTCGATCCGCAAACGGCGGGTATGCACCGTCAAGGCATCGAGCTTGGCATCGGCTTCACGCCGCATTTTGACCTCACCATCGAGAAACACTTCCGAGGCGCGATGCACGCTGCGCGCTGATTGCGCCGTAATCGTCGTCTTGGCCTCGCCGGGGCGCGAAATCACCAAAGTGGCGTCGGCAAACTGGGTGGCGTCATCTTGCGGCACATGACGCACACTGCCGGCAGACAGTTGCAGGTTTTGCGAACCTTCCGCACCAAAACGCAGGACGCTGATCTTTTCGGCAATAAAGTCGACCCGTGACAAATCAACAGGCGAAGAAGCCTCGACCGAATCAGCAACGCGATCCAGCGCCCAGATCAAAGCCAAGAGCAAGACCAAAATGCCAAGCGACAAAAGACGGGCGAGGCGATTGTGCGACATGGATCAGGCCAGATACGGTGCCAGCGCGGCATCGAGCGTGCCCTGCTCGCGCATCACCAACTCGCAAGCTTCGCGCACCGCACCAAAACCGCCACGCGCCACCGTCACATAATCGGCATGCTGACGCACGATCTGCGGGGCATCGGGCACGGCCACCGAAAACGCCACACGGCGCATCACCGGCAGATCAACCACATCGTCACCCATATAACCGCACTGTTCCGGCTGCACGCCAGCTTCTTGCAAGAGCTGCTGGAAGACTTCGAGTTTGTTGTGCGCGCCTTGGTATAGATAATCCAGCCCCAGATTGCGGGCGCGATGCTCGACCAGCTTCGATGTGCGCCCCGTAATGATGGCGAGCTTCACGCCGCTCGCTTGCAGCATTTTCAGGCCGAGGCCATCGAGCGTATTGAAGGCTTTGAGTTCTTCACCGCTTTCGGTGTAATACAAACCGCCATCGGTCATCACGCCGTCGACGTCGAAAATCATCAACTTCACGGCCTTGGCATTGTTTCGCATTGGGATTCCTTTTAGACCACGCGAGCGCGCAGCAGATCATGCATATTGAGCGCGCCCACCAGCTTGCCCGCTTCAGTCACCAACAATCCATTGATGCGGCGAGCTTCCATCAGTTGCACGGCTTCTACCGCCAATTGTCCGGCGGTGATCGTGGCCGGATTGCGCGTCATCACTTCGGACACTGCGACTGTGCGCACATCGACATCGCGATCGAGGGTACGGCGCAGGTCGCCATCGGTAAACACGCCTTGCAACTCACCCGAAGCATTGACAATCGCGGTCATGCCCAAGCCTTTGCGGCTCATTTCCAGCAGCGCGTCTTTGAGCAGCACATCATCGCGCACCGTCGGCAAAGCGTCGCCCTGATGCATCACGTCGCGCACATGCACCAGCAAGCGCCGTCCCAGGCTGCCGCCGGGGTGCGAGCGCGCAAAATCTTCGCTCTTGAAGCCGCGCGCCTCGATCAGCGCCACGGCGAGCGCGTCGCCCAGCGCCAGCGCCACCGTCGTACTCGCAGTCGGCGCCAGATTCAGCGGGCAGGCTTCTTGCTCGACGGCCGCATCCAGATGGACTTGCGAAGCGCGACCCAAGGACGATTGCGGATTGCCGGACATGCCGATCAAAGGCACGCCCATGCGCTTGAGGCTGGGCAAGAGCGCGACGACTTCGTCGGATTCGCCCGAATTGGACAGCGCCAGCACTACGTCGGCGGGGGTAATCATGCCCAGATCGCCATGGGCGGCTTCGGCCGGATGGACAAAGAAAGAAGGCGTGCCGGTAGACGCCATGGTTGCCGCGATTTTGCGCGCGATATGGCCGGACTTGCCCATGCCGGTGACGATCAGCCGACCACGGCAGGCCAGGATCAGGCGGCAAGCGTCATCAAAGCTCGCATCCAGCCTTTGCGACAAGGCCGTCAGCGCGGCCGCTTCGATTTCCAGAACTTGGCGAGCGCAAGTGATAAAGGATTCGTTTTGCATAGTCCGCGCAGTATATAAGAAGCAAGAGTTGTGCCGCCAGCAGGGAAAGCATCAGTGGACAGGATCCGCGCCTCGCCCGAAGATAGCCGGCGCGTATAATTCCCTCCTGACTCAAACCAGAACGAAACTGCTCCATGATTGAGCTTCACTCCCTGCTTCTGCTGCTCGCCGCCGCTGTCACCACCGTCGTGCTGTGCCGGCGCTTCAAAATGCCGGCCATGCTCGGCTATCTGCTGGTCGGCCTGATCATCGGGCCGCACGCGCTCGGTCTGATCGGCAGCTCGGAACAAGGCACGCATCTGGCTGAATTCGGCGTGGTTTTCCTGATGTTCACGCTGGGACTGGAATTCAACCTCGCCAAATTCAACGCCATGCGCCGCACCGTGTTTGGTTTGGGCGCAGCGCAAGTAATCGGCACGATCGCGCCTCTGATGATGCTCTTTGTACTGAGCGGGCTCGATTGGCGCGCCGGACTGGTTCTGGGCGGCGCGATGGCGATGTCGTCTACGGCCATGGCCTCGCGCCTGTTGGCGGACCGCAATGAAGTGCACACCCCGCACGGCCAAGGGGCGATTGGCATCCTGCTCTTTCAGGATCTGGCCGTCGTACCCTTCTTAATCATGATCCCGGTACTAGGCGGCAGCGGCGGCAATCTGTGGCTGGCGCTGGGTTTCGCCGCGCTCAAGATCGTGTTTGTGCTGGTACTGCTTTTATATGTGGGTCAGAAAATCATGCGACCTTGGTTCAGCCTGGTCGCGCGGCAGCATTCCAGTGAACTTTTCATGCTCAACCTGCTGCTCATCACGCTGGGCATCGCTTGGCTGACCGAACAAGCCGGGCTTTCGCTGGCGCTCGGCGCATTTCTCGCCGGGATGCTGGTCGCCGAAACCGAATTTCGCTATCAGGTGGAAGACGACATCCGCCCGTTTCGCGATCTGCTGCTCGGTCTTTTCTTTGTCACGGTGGGCATGGCGCTGGATTTCAGCGTGCTGGTTTCGCAATGGTGGCTGGTTCTGCTCTTTGTGCTGCTCCTTGTCGTCGGCAAGGCTGGAATGATCGCCGGCGCGGCGCGGCTCTTTGGCAGCACGCCAGGCGCTTCCTGGCGCACGGCGCTCACGCTGGCGCAAGGCGGTGAATTCGCTTTTGTAATGCTGTCGCTGGCCGATCGCAGTCAGCTAATCCCTTCCGGCGTGTTGCAAGCGCTGATCGCCGGCATCGTGCTTTCGATGCTGGTAACGCCATTCATCTTGCAACACAGCGACAAAATTGTGCTGCGACTGGCCAAGTCCGAATGGATGAATCTGGCGGCCAACCTGCACCAGATCGCCGTGCGCAGCATGCAATCAGAACGCCATGTGATCCTGTGTGGCTACGGACGCAGTGGGCAATCGGTCGCGCGCTTGCTTTCGCATGAAAAAATTCCGTTTTTCGCGCTCGACCTTGATCCAGAAAAAGTCCGCGAAGCCGCTGCCGCCGGGGAATCGGTGGTCTTTGGCGATGCAGCCAAACATGAAGTGCTGACCGCTGCCGGCTTGATGCGCGCGCGCGCGCTGATTATCAGCTATGCCGACACCCGCTCATCGTTGAAGATCCTGGAAATGGTGCGGCGGATTCGCCCTGAACTACCCGTGATCGTGCGCACGCGCGACGACAGCGACATCGACCAGCTAAAAGAAGCCGGCGCCACCGAAGTGGTGGCCGAAATCATGGAAGGCAGCCTGATGCTGGCCTCGCACACCCTGATGCTGATCGGCACGCCGCTCAACCGCGTTCTCAAACGCATCCGTGAAGTGCGCGAAACGCGCTACAGCCTGTTCCGCGGCTTTTTCCGTGGAACAGAAGAGCTCGAAGACAGTAGCCGGCCACAGCCGCGACTGCACACGCTGCCGCTGCTCGCCGGCGCTGCGGCGGTCGGGCAGACGATTGCTTCATTGGATTTGGAAAAGCTGCACGTGGAATTACGCAGCGTGCGCCGGCAGATGCGGCAGTTGCCGGCCGATCCGGATTGCGTACTGCAAGCAGGTGACGTCTTGGTACTGTGCGGCGAACCGGACAGCCTAGCTGCCGCAGAAATTCGCGCGCTGCAAGGCTGAACCGATCAACGCCGCCGAGGGGTAGGTCGTTTTCCGATTTCGACCTGCAAAGTCATGGCCTGACCCCGGCGCACCAAGCGCAAAGGCACGTTTTCTCCGGGGCGCAGACTGGCGATCAGATTCAACACGTGCGAAGAATCACCCACCTCCTGCCCCGCAATCGACAACAATACATCTCCCGGCTTGAGCCCTGCGCGCGCAGCCGGGCTGCCACGCACCACCCCAGCAACCAGCGCACCCTGCGCATCCTTCAAGCCAAACGAAACAGCCAGCTCGGCCGTCACTTCTTGCGTTTCGACCCCCAGCCAACCGCGCGTCACACTTCCGTCCTTGATGATGGCTTCCATCACCTGACGCACCGTAGAAACCGGGATCGCAAAACCAATACCGAGTGAACCGCCGGTTTTGGAATAAATCGCCGAATTAATGCCCAACAAACGGCCATGACCATCGACTAGCGCGCCGCCCGAATTACCCGGATTGATCGCCGCATCCGTTTGGATGAAGTTCTCAAAAGTATTGATTCCCAACTCGGAACGCCCCAGTGCAGAGATGATGCCCATAGTCACGGTTTGCCCAACGCCGAAGGGGTTGCCGATCGCGAGCACCACATCCCCCACCCGAATTTGCTCGGCGTCCCCCAAGGCGATCACGGGCAGGTTTTCCAGTTCGATCTTAATCACCGCCAGATCGGTTTCCGGATCAGCGCCGATCACGGTGGCATCCGCAGTGCGCCCGTCGGCAAGCGCCACTTCAATTTCTTCGGCCGAATCGACCACATGATGATTGGTGACGATATAACCCTGCGGTGAAACAATCACACCCGATCCCAAACTGGACGGCTTTTGCGATTGCTCTTCGCCAAAAAAGCGCCGGAAGAAAGGATCGTCAAAAATAGGCGCGCGACGCACGGTTTTGCTGGTGTAGATATTCACCACCGCCGGCATCGCCGCTTGCGCGGCTTCACGGAACGAGGCCTGTGCGGGTTGTGAAGCCACCGAGGCCGGAGCGCTCGCGGGCAAAATCACCACTTCGCCGGATTTCCCGTCCCCCAGGGCATGCCAGACAAACCAGATCGCCAAAGCAATCGTGGTGGTTTGTGCGAAAATCAGCCAGAGCCTTTTCATGAGAAGAATCCGTATGTCATTGATACGCCGCGAATTGGAAAATTATATCGGACAACTGCTGTCTGTTGACCGCTTCCGTGATTACAGCCCCAATGGCCTGCAGATCGAAGGTTGCAACATGATCCGCCGCATTGTCACCGGCGTCACGGCCTCGCAAGCACTGATCGATGCCGCCATTGCTCAAAAAGCTGATGCGCTGATCGTACATCATGGCTTTTTCTGGAAAAACGAAAACCCTTGTCTAACCCACACCAAGAAAGCGCGCATTGCCAAACTGCTCGCCGCCGATCTCAACTTGTTTGCTTACCATCTGCCGCTCGATGCCCACCCGGAACTCGGCAACAACGCGCAACTGGGGCTGCGACTCGGCATCACGCCCACCGGCCGTTACGGGGAGCAGGACATGGTCTGGCTGGGCGAATTGCCGCAAGCGCTGCCACTGGCGGTACTGGGCGCAGAAATCAATAGCGCGCTAGGCCGTACGCCACTGATTCTGGGTGACCCCCAGCGCCCCGTGCGCAAGGTGGCTTGGTGCAGCGGCGGCGCGCAAAGCTATTTCCACGACATCGCCACGCTGGATGTGGATTGCTTCATCACTGGCGAAGCTTCGGAATTCGTCACGCACTTGGCGCATGAAAGCGGCGTCGCCTTTATCGCCGCCGGTCACCACGCCACCGAAACTTTCGGCGTCGCTGCGCTGGGTCAGCATCTGGCGACACATTTTGGCATTGAACATCTGCACATCGATCTGGGAAATCCGGTATGAAAAAAATTCTTCTGGCAGGATTCATGACCTTGCTCGCCGCCTGCGGCACAACACCCCAGTCCTCACCGCGACCGCTTGAAGAGCCCGTGATCTCTACGCCACGCATCTCGGAAGGCGCGCGCCAGCCCACCGTATCCGCCCCCGTCAGCGTACTGATTCAGGGGCGCAACAATAAGGCGGTGCTCGATTCGATTCAGCAAAACCGCACTCGCCGAGGAATGAAACTCATGAGCCGCAATGCCTATCGCATTCAGTTCTCGCAAACCCTGCCCGGCGCCACCCCACCCACCGAGCTGCGCATGATTTATCAGCTCAATCCGGAAGGCGCGCATCTGCGTCTCTCCGCCCAAGTTCTGCGCATCAGTAACCCTGGGCGCGCCAACGAAACCATCGCCGATCTCAGCGCCGAATTGGCCAGCAAAATCGAAGACGAGCTCGAATCCTACGCGCGCTAGCCAGTGTCCCCTGCGGAGGAACACACTTAAAAGCGCGCCAGCCAATGAGAACTAGACGCATTTTTACACTTAAGAAGCAAAGCCCCATGCTATCATTTGATAACAATTATCAATTGCAATGGAGTTTTGCCGATGTTCCGCCCCACCCCGCTGGCGCTTGCCATCGCCACCGCACTGACCGCGCCTTACCTGGCCGCCGAAACTCAGCTTACTGAAGTCAAAGTCATCGCACAGTCTGAGCGCCCGGAACCCGCCAGCGAAAAGACCACGTCGTACAAGGTCAAAAAGAGCAAGTCAGCGACTCGGCTGGATCTGGATTTGAAAGAAACGCCGCAAGCCGTTTCGGTGGTCACGCGCGCGCAGATGGATGATTTTCAGCAAAACGACATTAACGCCGTTTTTGATGCCGCCGCCGGCGTGAATGTCGAGCGCGTAGAAACCGACCGCGTTTATTTCACCGCGCGCGGTTTTGACATCACCAACTTCCAGTACGACGGCGTCGGGATGCCGTTTGTGTTTGGCAATCAGTACGGCAAAGTCGATACGATTGCTTATGACCGGATTGAAATCATTCGCGGGGCCAGCGGCCTGCTCTCGCCCACCGGCAATCCCTCGGCCACCGTCAACTTTGTGCGCAAGCGCCCGACTGACGAATTCCAGGCCCAAGGCAAAGTCACTTTCGGTTCCTGGCAAAACCGCCGCGTTGAAGCTGATCTTTCTGGCGCAGCCAATGAATCGGGCAGCGTGCGCGCCCGCGTGACCGGCGCACAGGATCAGGGCAATTCTTATCTGGATCGCAAGTCGCACCACAACACGGCCTTCTCGGCCATTGTCGAAGCCGATCTGTCCGAGCGCACCCTGCTCACGCTCGGCCACACCCAGCAGCGCAACAAGTCCAAAGGCGGCATGTGGGGCGCGCTGCCGATGCTGAACTCGGACGGCACGCAAACCGATTACGACGTATCAACCAGCACCGCCACCGACTGGGCTTTCTGGAACAACCAGAGCGACCGCAGCTTTGCGGAACTCTCACAGCGTTTTAGCAATGGCTGGCAGCTCACGGGCACGCTGACTTATGTGAAGGACCGCAGCGACAGCGAACTCTTTTACGCCTATGGCACGCCTGACGCCGCCACCGGCCTCGGGCTTTACAGCTACCCCTCGCAATACAACTCGGTGAACGAACAGTTCATCGGCGACATTCAGGCCTCCGGCCCGTTCAAGCTCCTGGGCCGCGAGCACAAGCTGAGCGTGGGCGTACAAAGCAGCAAGGCCAATCTGAATGACATTTCGCATTACGGTCAGGGCATCGGCACCGCGCTGCCATCGCTGGAAAACTGGGATGGCAGCTATGCCAAACCGAGCTTTGATGCGTCGACCGCCGGCAGCAGTTTCAAGGATCGCATCGAAAGCGCCTTCGTTTCGGCGCAACTCAATATCACCGACCGCTTCAAGCTGATTCCGGGCTTGCGCGCCACCCGCATGCGCTCGGCAGGTTTGGCCTATG